>CAKZLL010000385.1 GCA_937125475.1 uncultured Saprospiraceae bacterium
TGGAGGTGTAATCAATATTGTTACTAAAACTTTTGTAACAACAAGTAAAGATCAAAATGCTCAAACAGAGGCAAATATCGAAGCAGATTATGGACAACATAATTTGTTTCGTATCAATGTAGGTGCTTTGTATCAGAATAAAGGTTTGAAAATTAGCGGAAGTGTATTGACAAATCAATCTGATGGTCAAACTATTGCACCTCAAACGATTATTAGTGGTAGTGATACGACCAATTTACAGGGGTATAATAATTACTTTGATGTCAGAACTGCTACAATTGCGGCTTCTATGCCTATTTCTGATGATTGGCAATTGTCTTTGAGGGCAGCTTATGATGTTAGAGATTTTAGTGCAAGATACTTTTATACTACTAGTACTTTTGATAAATCTACCGAAACAACTGCTAATACTTGGATTCAAGCACAAGCTAAACATATCGGATCATCTAGCTCGACGGACATTAATATTGCTTATAAATATAATACTGATGAGTTTATTTTTAGTCCAGATTTTGGGGTGCCAAATAATCATATAACGCAATATTATAATACACAAATTAATCATTTGCACAGTATAAGTGATCAATTTGATTTGAAAGCAGGTGTACAAGTGGATTTTAGAAATATTGAGAGTAATGATAGAGGAACGCATGAAGATTTACATTTCGGAGTCTATGCAACGGGAGTTTATCGACCAACTGAGGGTTTACAATTAGCAGCGAGTTTGAGAGGTGATTATGATGAAAATTATGATTTTGAAATTTCTCCTCAATTGAATGCGACTTATGTTGCGAATGACAAATTGCGTTTTAGAGGAGCAGTTGGAAAAAGTATTCGTGCAGCAGATTATACCGAGCGATACGTTTCTTTTAATCTCCTGAATTTAACTCCAGGACGTAATTTAGGAAATCCTGATTTGAAAGCAGAGCGAAGCTGGTCAGAGGAAATCGGAGTGGATTTTACTCCTATTCCAGAATGGCGTTTGTCAGCAACTGGATTTTTCCGTCAAGGGGATAATTTGATTGATTATGTTTCTACTTCAGCCGAAAATATCGTTTATAATCAGAATTTAAGAGATAGTGCGAGTTATTTCTTAGCAACAAATATTGCCAATGTACAAACTTCTGGTTTTGAGGTTGAGTCTTGGTATAGTCGTCAAATAAGTTCTGATGCTTCATTTAGTTTGGGAATGGGCTATACTTATATGAACACGACGAATGAAAGTGGAGTTGTTTCAGCATATTTGTCTAATCATGCTAAACACTTATTTTCGGCTAACTTGATTTTAAAATACAATAAATTAGAGCTAGGTTTGAATGGCTTGAATAAAGTCCGAGCGGAAGGAGCTGCGCCAGCTATTAATGCGACATTAGCTGATTCTTATAGTGTTTGGAATTTACGTTTAGGAATGGATATTTCTAAGCAAATGACGGTTAACTTTCTAGTTCATAATTTATTTAATGAACAATATGCTGATGTTTTAGGTGCAAAAATGCCTAATCGTTGGATAATGGGCGGTATTCGTTGGAAATTGTAATATTTTTAAATAGATTAAAAAATTAGGCATAGAAAACTATAAAAGCTTTCTATGCCTATTTTTTAGCTAAAAACATGGATTATTTTTCCTCTTCTACTGAGAAAAACCTTCTCTTTAATTCAAGAAAAATCAAACGGATCAAAAGTATAAAAGGCGTTCCATGTAGAATAAGATCAAACCAGTTCATCGGTTCCATCCCAACTGCTCCACCCAAAACCCAACGAATATCTAAAAGAATATGTGGTTCTGGAGTAAATGGTGCTAATCCAAGTGTTAAAGCTAAAATAAGTACTAGTTTCCAATCGTTTATTATTGTTTTCATTTCATAAAAGTATTGACTTTTAGGCTGTTTGTAGGTAATTAAAGTTACAGACTTTTATTTAAAATTGAATTAATTAAAACCAATATGAATAGAAGGATAAGCAAAAGAGCGGTAAGCATAATTATTGCTTAGGGAGTGATTAGGGTAAGATCCTTTGATATTATCTTCAAAAAGAATAACCCTATTATTAGGATAAATCATGAGAGAAGCACCAATGTTAATATGTTTTTTGATACGTAATCCGATTTCTTGCCTGATATAAAAACCATCATTAGCATTATGAATAATAAATTCTTCCTCTTTTGTTGTTTTATGCCAATAGGATAACCCAACCTCTGAACGCGAGATAATTGAACCATTCATATAACGATATTGTAAACCAGCACCTTGACTCGTAGAATGAAAGTAATTTTCTATATGAAGACCAAAACCAACACCTGAATGCTTGTTTATCTTATAGCCTAAATCAAAACTAATTGTAGCTAAGCCAGAAATTGGTTTCAATAACATGATTTGTGCATCAGAATAAATGTAAGAAGAGAAGTTTGCTTTTTTTTGTTTCTGAGCTTGGATATTTTGGAGGAGGCAAAAAAGCAATAAAAATGTAAAGATGTTTTTCATGATAGACTGTTTTTGGTTGTAAAATATTGAAATTTATTTCGAAATTAACAATGCAAAAACTAAGCCTTAATTTGAGGTACTAATTTTCAATTTTGACAAAAAAAATAGCACAAACATTTAAAATGCTTGTGCTATTTTTTTTTAAAATCGAATTAATCTTACTTGTTTGTCACAGTAATATAATTGATTAAGTCATTCATGATCGCCATTGTTTCGTCGATTTGAACATCTTTTACAATGCCTTTGTGCCAATCTTGTAATCTAGCTTTGAATTTTTCGTTAGACTTAAATTCTTTTTCATCACCTTTACAAGTTGCTACATTCAAACTTTCAATATTTGAGCGGATCTTATCATACTTTTTCGCTTCTTTTGTTAACGCAGCTTCTTTTGCTTTAAATGCTTCTAAATTTAAAGGATAAAGTGAGTTTTCTCTACGATTTTTAAAGAATGATGCATTTTCGTTAATCAATTGAAAAGTAGGATTTTTACTTACTCTTTTTGCAGATTGATCTTTTAATTTTGTAATCAATTTAGCATTAATTGCTTTCGTTTCCTTATAGTCTGCTGCTGCAATTTCATCCCATTTTAATGGAAATTCTTCTTCTTTTTCACCAATTTTGATTTCTTGATACACATCTGGAAGAACGATGTCAGACGCAACACCTTGCAACTGAGTAGTAGTTCCGTTGATACGATAGAATTTCTGGATAGTCATTTTTACAGATCCCAACGGCTTAACCGATTCGTCCATTACAATGCCATCTAAATCCAAGAAACGCTGAACAGTTCCTTTTCCGAAAGTAGTTTTGCTACCAACGATAAGTGCACGATTATAGTCTTGCAATGCTGCTGCCATAATCTCAGAAGCTGATGCACTATATTGATTAACCATAATGATAAGCGGCCCGTCATAAATAACACCACCATCTTCATCTTCTAAAATATATGGTCTTCTACCTTTAGATTTGACTTGAACCATTGGTCCATTATCTACAAATAACCCTGACATATCAACAACATCTTGTAAAGAACCACCGCCATTAAAACGCAAGTCAATCACAATGCCATCAACACTTTCTTTTTGTAATTTGATCAATTCGTCTTTCATGTCCTTAGAACAAGTACGACCACCAGTATTAGTGAAATCAGTATAGAATTTTGGTAAATGAATAAAACCAACGCGCATACCTGGGAAATCTTCATCTGTCAAAATTGAAGATTTTACATAACCTTCTTCGGTCACGACAACATCTCTAACGATAGGAATAATTTGCTTAGAACCATCCGTTTTCTTAACAGTCAAACGAACTTCCGTTCCTTTTTTACCTCTAATCAATTGAACTGCATCATCAATTGGCATATCTACAATATCAACCGCTTCATTTTCGCCTTGAGCTACTGCTGTGATTAAATCACCAGCTTGCAAATCACCTTGTTTCCAAGAAGGAGAACCAGGAATGATTTCAGAAACTTTAATATAAAGACCTTCTTCCATTAATCTCGCGCCAATACCTTCTAAACGACCAGACATTTTCATGTCAAAATCTTGCTTATCTTTAGGTGCAAGGTAGTTTGTATGTGGATCAAAAGCACTTGTGATAGCATTGATATATAAGTCAAGGTGCTTATTTCTATCCATGCGTTCTAAACGATGAAACCAACCATCATGTGATTTTTTCACCTTAGCTCTTGCTTTCTTTTCAATTTCTTTAAGAGATAGTTTTTCTTTGCCATCTTCTTTATTTTCTTCTGCCTCTAACATATCAGCAATAGTCGTAACGATCTGATATTTCATTGATTTTTTCCAAGTCTCTTTAATGGCTTTTTTATTCTTAGCATAGCCACGCTTATCCGCATCGACTTGATATTCCTCTTTCTTTTTATAATTAAAAGGCTTCTCTAAAAGATCGCCATAAATCGCTTTTGCATCAGCTAATCGCTCATTCCATAGTTTAACTGATAAATCAAAAAACTCATAAGAAGAAGTGCTCGCTTCGTCATCTATACGCTGGCGATATTCGTTTAATTTATTAATATCCTTTTGTGTAAGGAAACGTTTTGTTCCATCTAATCGATCTAAATACAAATCATAAACGCGCTCGGAAAAAGCATCGTCTATCTTTTGAGGATGATAATGTAATTGTCTTAAACTAGCCAAAACGGCTTCAATTAAAATTTCGTCTTTTTTAGCGTTCTCTTTTGGTAAATGCGCGCTTGCCAAAAATACCAAAGCAAATACCGGAATAAACATCAAAAATTTGAACTTCATAAGGTTCGCTGTTTATTAATTGTGTTAATGAAAAAGAATATTATTAGGACTATTCTGTATTTTTAAAATTAAAAATGCCTCAATGAGATTATATAAGTAATCAGAATTAAACATTACTTAAAGTAAATATAAAAGCATTTTTTTTAAAATCTAATTTTGTAAGAGCTTTTATTTACACTCTTAACGATTGATTTTACTAATATTGTACCAATAAGAATTTTATCTTGCTTTTTTTAGACGAATAATTAAATATTGGTCATCACAAGCATTTATTATAAAAATTAATGTTCGTAGTTCTTTGTTGTTATTTAATCCAAAACTGTTATGAAAATAGAGTTAAATACATTTATTGAACGAATTATTTGGTCGAGTAGTTTGGAAACAGAGTATGAAGGTTTTGTTAAAAATAGGCACAAAACGTTAAAATTTAGGGTTAAGTGCTGGATTGAGGATGATTTTGATGGTTATGAAACGACTTTTGACTTAATGCCACTTTCCGAAATGTTGGTTTTTAGCCATTCTTGTGGACCTGTTCTTGATAATGAATATGACTTTAAAATATTAGAAGTGACTTTGA
>CAKZLL010000386.1 GCA_937125475.1 uncultured Saprospiraceae bacterium
ACAAGCACAAATTGAACATAAAGACAAAAATTATAAATGAACCATTATTTTTTAAATACATAATTAAATATGAAAAAGTCAATCATTTATTCATTTATCGCTCTTTTTGCTTTATCTGTGGGCATTATGGGGTTTGATGTGGCAGAACCTTCTGCTTTAGAAATCATTAAAAAATCAGATGCTCGCTTGAAAGGAAAATCAAGTAAATCTGTGATGACCATGAAAATCATTCGACCAAAATATACTCGAACGATGAAAATTAAATCATGGGCAAAAGGCGATGATTATTCCTTAATGTTAGTCACTTCGCCAGCACGCGACAAAGGCTCTTCTACGCTTAAACGCAAAAAAGAAATGTGGAGCTGGCAGCCGCGCACACAAAGAGCTGTCAAATTACCACCTTCGATGATGAGCAATTCTTGGATGGGTTCGGATTTGAGTAATGACGATTTGGTGCGACAATCTTCGACCGTTAGAGATTATACCCACAAAAAAATTGGTAAACAAAAAATTGAAGGGCGTTTGTGTTATAAAATCCAATTAACACCAAAACCAAACGCGCCTGTCGTCTGGGGAAAAGTAATTATTTGGATTAGCACCAAGGATTATTTGCAATTAAAAACAGAATTTTACGACGATGAAAATTATTTAGTCAATACGATTTTAGGTAAGAAAGTTAAAAAATTAGGTGGAAAATTATTGCCTTCTGTCATGGAAATTATTCCTGCAGAGGAAGAAGGACACAAAACTATTTTGCAATATAATTCTATGCAATTTAATACCAATATCAAGGATAGTTTTTTCTCTGTTCAAAATATGAAAAGGGTTAGGTAATTTATTTTTCTAATTATAAAAAGCTATTTCAACCAATATTAAAATGATGCAACAACTCGTTTTACAACTAGATTTACCACCTCCATCCCTATAAATAATATTGATATTTAGCATCAATATTCCTCAACTCTATGCCAATCATATTGGTTCATTGACAATTTTTGTCAAAGATAGTCAAAGAACCATCATATTTCTCTTTTTAAATAACTCTAACACTAATTTTCATAACGAAAACTTAGCAAATAGAGCTATTCAAAAAAGTAAATAATAATTGAGAAAATTGACCAAAATTGACCTCTACATTGTCAATTATCCATCATCAATTATAAATTCATGAATACAATTATAAAACTCGCTCGTCGGAATATCTGGCGGAATAAGCGTAGAACTTTTATCTCTGCTGCTGCAATTATGTTTGCTGTGTTTTTTGCAATAGCAATGGCTTCGGTTAATAAAGGTATTTTCGACCATATGGAACAAGGTATGGTCAAATCCTTTATGGGTTTCGCCCAAATTCATAGCAATGGATTTTGGGAAGATCAAACCCTTGATAATGCTTTTATTTATGACGAAAGCATCAAAAAACTACCTAGTAAATACAAAGAGGTACAAGACTTAGTACCTCGTTTAGAGTCTTTTGCATTAGCCTCTTTTAAGGAAGGAACTAAAGGCGTTTTAGTAGCTGGAATTGATCCAGATAAAGAAAATGGTCTAACTAAATTAAAAGACAAAATCACACAAGGCGAATATTTTTCTAATCAAGACAGCACAGTTATTATTGCTGAAGGGTTAGCAGATTATTTGAGTGTAAAAATTGGTGATACATTGACTTTAATTAGTTCAGGTTATCATGGAGCAACGGCTGGCGATAATTATATTATCAAGGGCCTAGTAAAATTTGGTTCGCCCGAATTAAACAATCAAATGGTTTATTTACCACTCGCAA
The DNA here is from genome assembly GCA_937125475.1 of uncultured Saprospiraceae bacterium. Taxonomy (GTDB): domain Bacteria; phylum Bacteroidota; class Bacteroidia; order Chitinophagales; family Saprospiraceae; genus CAKZLL01. Next base: position 1,781 of record CAKZLL010000386.1, read on the forward strand.
CAGCTCAAGAGTTCTATGCAGCAGATGGTTTAGTAACAACCTTGGTTGTGGATACTGATCGCCCAAACAAAATACATCAAACCGTTGCTAAATTGCGTAAAAACCTGGGAGAAACCTACGAAGTGATGAGCTATGAGCAACTCATCCCCGATCTAATTCAAGCTCGACAAATGAAAGAAGCTGGTCAAACATTTATGAAATTCATCCTCTATATCATTATTACTTTTGGAATTTTCGGAACAATTCTAATGATGATCAAAGAGCGTCAATATGAGTTTGGTGTTTTGACAGCTATCGGCTTAAAACGCTGGCAATTGAGCTTAGTAGTTTGGTTAGAGACTGTTTTCATTGGTTTTTTTGGTGTTTTATTAGGCATTTTGATTTCCCTACCATTGGTAATTGGACTAAATACTAATCCAGTTGAACTCACTGGTGATGCAGCAGCCGCTTATATAGAAATGGGAATCGAGCCTTATATTATTGCTTCGACTGCACCCGAACTTTTTTATAATCAAGCTATTATCGTCTTTTTTCTTGTAACGATTTTAGGCTTTTATCCATTACTCAAAATCTCTAAATTAAAGCCTGTTGAGGCAATGAGAAATTAATTGAGAATGGAAGATTTAGAGTTAAGAATAATCAACTCTAAATTTTCAATCCTCCATTTTCAATTTTCAATTTTCAACTAAAAAAAAAAATAATGATACCAATATTAGCATGGAGAAATGTCTGGCGCAGCCGAACTCGGAGTTTGGTTGTAATGGGCGCGGTTGCTATTGGAATTTGGGCTTTGTTATTCTTGTTGAGTTTCTCACAAGGAATGATACAAAGCTACATCAAAACCAGTATTGAAACCCAAACTTCCCATATTCAAATCCACAATAAGGACTTTCAGAGAGATAAGGAAGTCAAATTTGTTATTGATAATAGTGCTGAATTAATAAAAAATTTGGCAAAGAATGATCAAATCAAACAGGCGACAATGCGTTCTTTAGCCAATGGAATGGCTTCTACGGCAAAAGGCGCACGCGGCATTAGCATTAAAGGCATTAATCCAGTCGAAGAAGCTAAAGTCACGCAATTAGATACTAAAATAATTGATGGAAAATACCTTTCTGATAAAGGTCGAAACCCAATTATTATAGGAAAAGTTTTAGCAGAAAAGCTCAAATTAAAGGTACGAAAAAACCTTATTTTGACTTTTCGAGATGGGCAGGGTGAATCAATTAAAGCTGCTTTTAAAGTCGTTGGGATTTACTCAATGGGCAATTCTAAGCTAGATCAAGCTTTTGTATATGTTAGAAATTCTGATCTTAATCGTTTATTAAGTATAGAAAATCAAGGGCATGAAATCGCTATTCTAGCCAATGAGATTAATAAATTAGATCCGCTTTTAGCTGATTTACAATCTGATAATAAAAATGATCAATTAGCCATTGAACCATATTATGTTATTTCTCCTCAGCTAAATTTATTTAATCAACAAATGTCTTCAAGTACGGGAATTATTACTGCTATTATTATGCTTGCTTTGATTTTTGGTATTATTAATACCATGCTAATGGCAGTATTAGAACGCACAAAAGAACTCGGGATGTTGATGGCAATTGGTATGAATAAATTCAAAGTTTTTGGGACAATCCTTGTAGAAACCATCATGCTTTCAATGATTGGCGCACCTATTGGTTTACTTTTGGGCTGGCTTACGGTTCTACTCACTAGCCAAACAGGAATTGATTTATCTACATATCAACAAGGACTTGATCAATTTGGAATGAGCGGCGGTATTGTTTATCCTTCGTTAACGCCTGATACTTATATTACTATTGTATCCTCCGTGTTTTTTACCGCAATTTTAGCAGCAATTTATCCTGCTTTAAAAGCGATTAGATTAAAACCAGTAGACGCATTAAGAAAAGTTTAAATAAAAAACAAATCGAAATACGAAGCAATAAATCAATGAAAATCAATCAGATAGCAATTATTGGTGCAAGCTCTTCTTCTTGCTCAGAAGCATTATATAATTTTAGTATTGAATTAGGAAAAGCATTAGCCGATTTAAACAAAACGGTTGTCAATGGTAGTCGAGATGGCACAATGGAGGCCGTTTTTAAGGGTATGCATCAATCGGAAAACTATCGTTATGGTATGACAATTGGTATTTCGCCTTACCAAACGAAAGAAGGAAGTAATGAGTTTTGTGATGTTGTTATTCCAACTGGAATTGGCTATACTCGAAATTCAATTGTGGCAAGTTCGGGTGATTTGGTGATTGCATTGGCTGGTGGTTCTGGTACGCTTTGCGAAATTGCTTTCGCTTGGGCTTGGGGCAAACCCATTCTAAGTTTGGTTGGGTTTGGCGGCTGGAGTGAAAAACTCGCTGGCACTGCTCTTGATCATCGAAGAGGAGAAGACGTTCTTATTCCTGTCAAAAGTGTGACAGAAATTATTGATTGGATTGTTGCAAATGAGGCGCAATAAATTGTAAATCCTAAATTTTATTCGGAATAAAATTTAGACAATGAAAAATTAAAAAAATGAATGTAGTAATAGAAACATCGAATATTCATAAAATATATAATGAGACAAAAGTTCCTGTTCATGCATTGAACGGTGTGGATCTAAAAATTGAAAAAGGCGAATTTACTGCCATCGTCGGACCTTCTGGCTCTGGCAAGTCTACCTTATTAAATATCATTGGCGGTTTGGATCGACCGACCGAAGGGCAAGTTGAGGTCGGAGGGCAAGATATTTCTAAGTTAAATGATAATCAATTGATTGATTTTCGTAAAGATAATATTGGTTTCGTTTTTCAAGCTTATAATTTAATTCCCGTTTTGACAGCAAAAGAAAACGTAGAATTTGTGATGTTGCTTCAAAAACGATCTAAAAAAGACCGAGATAAGCGAGTAAAAGAATTAATGGAAGCCGTCGGTTTAGGGGATCGAATGGACAATCGACCTGCGGAGCTTTCAGGCGGTCAACAACAACGCGTTGCCGTAGCCCGTGCTTTAGCTTCCAAACCCACGTTTGTTTTAGCCGATGAGCCAACTGCAAACCTTGATTCTAAATCTACCAAAGACTTGTTAGATATTATGGTTCGCCTCAACAAAGAGGAAAACATTACATTTGTCTTTTCTACTCATGATCAACGCGTTATGGATCGTGCAAGGCGAATCATTACGATAGATGATGGAAAAATTGTATCTGATAAACATATTGATTAATTCAATGATAAAAAGAAAACCATATGATTTAATCAACTCAATTATTCCTTTTCCCAAAGATGAATGGAAAAGGAATATTGAGTATAATCTTTTCAGTTTATTTACATTTCATGAATTAAATATTGAGCTAAAACAAGATTTAGAATGGGAGGTCGATACAGGAAAAATATCCTATGAAGAGATTTTTGAAGCCATTATTAAAGGAGAAAATATAGAAAAAGAAGAGAAGGTTATTCTTAGTTCAACATTCAATGAATGTTATGAAATTGACTATTTAGCCTTAAAAAAATGCTTTATTGAGCAAATTTATAAGCAAGATTTTAATGATTACTTTTTTATTTTTCCTAAAACAAAGTTAATTCTAACTTTAGATCATCACACTAGAATTGGTCGATGTGATTTTACAAATTTTAAACCTAGAAAAAAATTTCGCAGTCAATTTAGGGTTTCAAGAATTGCCCCATTAAATAAAATGTCAAGAAATCAAGAAATTGGGAATAAGTATAGGTATGAATTATTGATAAACGAACAATCTATATCAAAATTTAGAGTAAAGAGGGCAAGTAAAGAGTTAGAAAAATTTGGCTTAATAATAATGGATTTAGAAGAAGATGATTATCC
>CAKZLL010000387.1 GCA_937125475.1 uncultured Saprospiraceae bacterium
TAAAAGATAAAAAAGCCACAAGAAATAATTTCTTGTGGCTTTTTTCATAGATAATGCGTATAATTAAGGTTTAATATCTTGAAATTTATCTAAATGCTTGTCAATGATTATCCCTGCTTTTCCATCGTCTTGCAATTTTTTGAATGCTTGATTGAATGCAATAATAATATCCTTTCCAATTGGATGATTTTTAGAGACTGCTAAATGCAATGTTGTAGAACCTATGGTTTGAGGTAATGTTTTAAAATCATCAGCCTCTAATCCTTCTGTTTTACGAATCACACCAAAACCAACGATTTGAGACGTAGCAACTAGATCAACTTCCTTTTTATTTAAAGCAACAAAAGCCTCAGCTAAAGAACGATAAGGTTTAATTTTGATATATCTTTTTTTATAAAACTTCTCTATTTCGTCAATATTATATCCTCTAATGACTGCGACTGTTTTTCCCCTTAATTTTTTAGGTGAAGAAAAATCAACCTTAGTTGTTTTTTTTGCGAAAAAGACATTATAAACTTGATAAATTGGATCAGAAAAAAGCAAAACCTGCTCATCTCTTGTACTTTTTTGACAAGGATAAGCTGCGGCATATTTTCCATTAAATGTTGCCCCTTTAACTTGATTAAGCGATAAGAAATCTAATTCAACCTTTTGCCCAATCAACTTAAAACTCTCTTTTACTAGTTCTGTAATAATCCCATCATTATAAATCCCAGGCATGCTAAATGGTGCAAAACTCTGTGCTCCAGCTATTTTTAAAGTAGTTTCTATATTTGCGCCATTCTCTTTCATTGCCTCTTCTAATGGAATTAGTAATTCAATGCCATTTGCTAGTGCTTTGTTTTTTTGAATTTTTAATCTATTGGCTTGGTAAATGATTGTAGCTTTTGAAGCATCACCATAGAATTTCTTGGCAATACTACCTACCTCATCCCCTTCTTGCGTTCGATAAACTCTAGGCTTCACGATTACATCTGCTTTAGATTCAGCAGTTTTTTTGCCTCCTTGTATCACTGTAACCGTATAAATTCCACTTTGATAAACCTTGATGCTTTTATCTTTACTAATCAAAACTCCGTTATTTCTCCATTCATATTCAACATTAGGACTCGTACAAACAGCATTCAATTCGCCTTTCATGGTAAACTCTACACTATTTCCTTCATTAATATAAACATCTGCAGGAGGTAGTTTAATTGTAACAATAGAAGAGATTTCTTCTTTACAGGTTGCAGAAGTTGAAACAATCACTTTGTATGTTCCTTCTTTATTTGCTGCAATCGAAGCCGTCTTAACTCCAGTTGGCTCGTTATTATAAAACCATTGATAATTTGCTGTAGTTGGTGTTGCTACCACCCTAATTTTGGATTTGAGATTTCTAAAAGTTACTTGACTGCCTTCTTCAATAGATGCTACAATTTCACATTTTTCCTCTTTAGGTTCAACAACAGGTTCTGCTTTATCTGCAAGAGGTTCTTCACTTTTTTTTGTCGTGATTCTAAAAATAAACTGCCCACCCTCATGACCTGAATTTTGAATATGACCTATTCTAGGCATATTCGGAGAATTGGAATAAACGGCGATTCTGAGTAGATTATAAAATTCCCCTGCGTCTAATTGTGGTTTTTCATTAATCCCCAAATAATTCAAGGCATATTTCATAAAAACGGAATTTTCTCCACTTCCAGCCATTGGCGATTTACTACCTGAGGTAATCGCTTGTCTAGAAGTTAATCCATTTATTTTTTCATAATAACCTCCTTTTCCGTCATTTTCAATAAAGAAACTAGGAGATTTAAAACTTTTTCCTGCAAAAAGTCCATCAGCAATAAAAAGAATATGTTTACTTTTTGATGTTCCAAAAATAGATGCAATATCTGTATTAGCAATTAATTCTTCCGTATTTGCATTTTTTGCATCACTTGGTATCCAATATCCTTCTCCGTCTATTTCAAGGCTATGACCAGCAAAGAGAATGAGTAAATTATCATCTTCCTCAGCTGTAGCTGCCATTTCTCCCAGTTTTTTAATAATATTACTTCGGTTTGCTGCACCATTAATTAATAATTCAACTGAATTAAAACCATATTTATTTGATAAAAGTGTTTGAAATGCTTTTGCATCATTTTCCGCACTACCGATACCTTCCCATCCTCCAGATGCATATTTATCAATAGTAATCAAAATCGCTTTAGAGCTTCCTGAACTAGGTTTTGCATTAGCTGATACCATAAAAAGGGTAACTAACCAAAGACTAACAAGTAATTTTTTCATCTTATAGTTGTTTTGTTTTTACTGTAAATTTTATTGAGAATAAGTCGGTTAAATTTCATTGACAACTAATAATCCTTATTAGACTTTATTCTATTGACAATAAGTTAATAAGAAAATTAATTTTAAAATCAACCGCTTTATCTTAAAACAATTGTTATGGTTAATATTGATTAGTTAATTACTAGTGAAGTATATCTTCTATAAAAGACCAGCTTATTGCACTATTAAGTAAGTATGAAATAAGCCCAATAGCTATAAGATACAAAAAGCACTTCTAACTTCTTATTGTTTTAATAAAAAACTGATATTATTGTATTCAGTTAAACAAATATAAATATTTTTTAATATATATTAATCTAATTATAAATGAATTTTAAAATCATTTGTAATAAAAAACAAAAAGCAGACAATTAGTTTTTTTACTAATTGTCCGCTTAACTATAAATGTGGATATTGTTTTTAACTGAAGCTATTTTTCGTTTTGGAAAATATCAATATGCGTATTTTGAATTTTTAATATTTCACCATTATTTTGCAGTTTTTTGAATGACGCATTAAATTCATTTAAAAACTCTTGCGCATTTGGATTTTTCTTAGAAATTATCAAATAGAAATTAGTTGTTTCAAATGGTTTTGATAATATTTTAAAATCACTTAAAGAATTACTCCCCATATTCTTCAAAGTCAATACTCCAACCATTTGTGGTGCAGCAACGATGTCAACTTTGCCTTCTTTTAATAAAGCAAAACATTCTGCCCAAGTTTTCTTAGCTACTATTCCGACCTTTCCTTTTTTTTGTAATTGAAGTAGTTTATTAGATACAAAACCTCTTACTACTGCAACTTTTCGACCTTTTAAGTCTTTATCTTTTTTGTATTTTATTATTATCTCTCTCCCTTTTTTATCCAAATGTGGTTCTTGATTAACAAAAAGCACTGTTAATTCTTTATATAAAGGCTCAGAATACAAGAAGAATCTAGCTTCTTGCTCATTGTACACATAAGGAAAGGCAGCAGTGGATTTACCCATAAAAGTTTGTGCCTTTACTTTATCACCACTCATAAATTGAACAACTGGCGTTTGACCACTTTGTTTGAAAGTCGCCTTCATCATTTCTGTTAACATTCCGTTATTGTACAGACCAATTTGAGAAAAAGGAGGCATATCTCCATTCGCTGCTAAAAGCAATCTTGAATTTTCTTTCGTTACTTTTTGAGTTGTTTTTTTAGGCTCTAAAACAGGCACTAAAATTTCAACACCAACTCTCAATAATTCACCTTCATTTACTCTATTAGAATTAACTTTATACAGATATGTCTCTTTCGTTTCATCTCCATAAAATTTACGTGCAATACGAGCCATGTTATCACCAATACGTATAGTATAACTTCTTTCTTTTAAAGAAACTTTTGTAGTTGCAGAAGAAATCTTACGACCATCTTTCAATCTTGCTACTACTTCATAAATACCACCTTTTGATACATTTAGAGTTGGAGATTGCCCAATAATATAATCATTGTATTTCCATTCATAAACAATATCTTCTCTAGTATCAGATAAAGTTGCGTGAAGTGTTCCTTGACTAGTAAAATTAACTTTGCTTCCTTCTTGAATTGTTACACTTACTTGTGGTAATGCAATTAAAACACTAATAACGGCTGCACCAGAACACTCATCATCTGTACTTACTAATACCGAATATTCCCCACTTTCTGTTACTTTTAAATATGGCTCAGTAGTTTTCAATGTTGTAGATCCTTTAATCCACTGATAATATACTTTTTTGTCATATTCATTAACCATAGCGTGTAAAGTACCGCCATCTGGAGAAAATACGACTTTTGAACCTTCTTTCAGTTTTACTCCACTAAAGTTACAAGAATGATCTCCTTCTTTATTAATTTTAAAAACGAACTGACCGCCTTCATGTCCTGTGTTTTGGATGTGTCCAAATCTTGGAGTATTAGGCGAATTAGCTTGAATTGGATATTTCAACATTTCAAACAATTCGGTTGCATCTAAAACAGGTTTTTGATTTTTCTTTAAATTTTTAATTAGATACTTTGCAAAAGTAGAATGCTCACCAGCACCATCTAAAACAGGCTCTAAACCACCCGCTGTAATAGCCTGACGAGATGGCAAATCATCTACTTGCTTATAATAAGCTGGACTACCATCATTTTTGATTGTAAATTGAGATGACTTAAAAATAGTACTACTAAAACAAGCGTCTACCATAATTAAAGCATGTTTACAAACCGTTTTGCTCAAAGCATTTTTGATTTCTGAATTAGGAATAAGTTGAGAGCGCTCTTTTGTACGTGCATCTGATGGCACCCAATAACCTTCTTCTCCTAACTCAACACCATGTCCTGAAAAGTAAATTAATAAATTGTCATTTTCAGTTACATTTTGAGCTAATTTATCTATAGAATCAATAATATTAGCACGTGTTGCTTTTTTATCATATAGTGTGATCACTTCCTCAAAGCCATACTTATTCAATAAAACATCTTTGATTGTATTGCCATCATTAATAGGTGTTTTGAGAGGTGTCCACTCGCTTCCTTGATAATCATCAATAGCGATAACTAGTGCATAGTACTTTTTTGCCGTCTCATTTTTTGAATGATTCGTAAAAGAAGTCAAACTAACACCTACAAAAAGGCATAATGCTAAGGATAAGATAATTTTTTTCATATCGTTATTATTTATAGGTTAGAAACAAAAGAATATAGCTACTCCATAACAAAGTATGAAGTTACTTTACAAAGTACTAAAGTGAAGATTATTATTATTTGCTACTTGCTGGGTATGAAATTGTTTATTTGTCAATCAAATATATATAATATATTTTACATATATGTAATTCATTAACATATATTTTATAAATATAGGACATTTAATGTTTTTTCATTATAGTTTTCCTTCTTTTGACCAAAACAAGACAAACTATAATGAAGTATTATCAGAATAAGTGTAAAGCAAAGAATATTTACTTCACACTTATTCCTTTTAGATTATATATTATCGCTCATTTTGAAAAATATCAATATGTGTATTTTGGATTTTTGAAATAGAACCTGCATCATTTAGTTTTTGGAATGCAGCATTAAATCTAGCCAAAAAAGTCTCGCCATCTGGACTTTGTTTAGAAACAACTAAATAAAAATCAGTAGTTTCAAATGGCTTAGAAAGCATTTTAAAATCATCCAAAGAAACAGAATTAACAGATTTAAGTGTTAAAATACCAACCATTTGTGGTGCGGCTACCATATCTACTTTACCATCTTTCAATAATTGAAAGCATTCTTCCCAAGTATTTTTAGCCATCAAGCCAAGAATACCTTTTTGCTGTAAATCCATTAATTTTTCAGAAGCAAATCCTCTTACAATAGCTACTCTTTTTCCTTTAAGGTCTTTTTCTCTATTGTATTTAATTTCCTTAACTTTTCCTCTAGCATCTGGTTGTGGTGTTTTGCTCACAAAGAAAATCGTTAATTCTTTGAATAATGGCTCTGAGTAATGGAAAAAATTGGCATCTTGTTTACTATATACAAAAGGAAAAGCTGCAGTAGATTTCCCTGTAAAAGCTTGCGATTTCACCTTATTACCACTCATGAAATTTACAACAGGCACTTCGCCCATTTCTCTCATAGTCTCTTTCACGATTTCAGTCAACATTCCATTTTTGTATAAACCAATTTGACTTAAAGGCGGCATATCTTCATTCGCAGCAATATAAATTCTTTTAGAAGAGTTTGGTGCATTATCACTTACTTCCTCTTTATCTAATAAAGGAACATTCAATTCTGTTCCTACTCTCAATAATTCGCCTTTTGTGACTTTACCTATATTTGATTTATATAGAAAGTCTACTTTACCAGCATCACTATAAAACTTACGTGCAATACGAGCCATATCATCTCCTATTTGAACGGTATAAGTTCTTGCTTTGATTTCAACTTGTGTTTCTGCGGTTGCGATTTTTCGACCATCTTTCAAACGAATCACTACTTTATATTGACCTGCTTTTTTAATATCAAGAGTTGGTTCTTGGCTAATAATATAATTATTATATAACCATTCATAAACCACATCTTCTTTAGGTGCAGACAAACTCGCATGTAATGTACCTCCATTTGTAAAAGTCACCTTACTACCTTCTTCGATCACTACCTCAATTTGAGGTAACGCGATAGTCACATCTATAACTGCTGCGTCTGAACATTCATCATCAGTCGTGACAAGCACTGAATATGTTCCACTCTCGGTTACTCGTAAATTTGGGGTTTTATTATCTAAAGTAACAGACCCTTTCAACCACTGGTAATATACTTTTTTATCGTATTCATTAACAATAGCATGAAGCATTCCTCCATCAGTAGAAAACACCATTTTTGCACCTTCTTTCATTGTCACACCACCAAAAGCACATGCACCTGTCGTTTCTTTATTTATTTTAAAAATAAACTGACCTCCTTCGTGTCCTGCGTTTTGAATATGTCCAAATTGAGGAATATTAGGCGAATTAGCCTGAACAGGAAGCTTCACCATCTTAAACAATTCATTAGCATCTAATTTTGTCTGCTGATTTTTCTTTAAATTTTTAATGATATATCTCGCAAAAGTAGAATGTTTGCCAGCTCCATCTAAAACAGGCTCTAATCCGCCTGCTGTAATTGCCTGACGCGAAACTAAGTCATCTACTTTTTTATAATAAGTATCTGAACCATCATTCTCTATAAATAAATTAGAGGATTTGAAAATTGTACCACTAAAACACGCATCAACCATCACTAAAGCATGCTTACTTACTGTTTTAGCTAATGCATTTTTAATTTCTGAATTCGGTATTAATTGAGATCGTTCTTTTGTTCGTGCATCCGAAGGCACCCAATATCCTTCATTTCCTATCTCAATACCATGACCAGAGAAATAGATCAACAAATTATCATTATTCGTAATATTTTGAGCAATTCTATCAATATAGTCAATAATATTAGCTCGTGTAGCTTGTTGATCATATAATGTTACGACTTCTTCAAAGCCATATTTATTTAATAAAACGTCTTTTATAGCGTTAGCATCATTCACTGGCGTTTTCAATGTTGACCACTCATTTCCGTTATATTCATCTATTGCAATGACTAAACCATAATATTTTTGTCCTTCTTCGTCAATATTTGGTACGGGAATTGATGTAGATACAAAAGTGAATGAATTCACTACTAGTATTAATAAGAATGTTAGTGTAAATAAGACTTTTTTCATAGTAAACAATTTTTCTCAGTAGACATTCAGATTATGAATTAGAAAAAAAATCATTAGTATTTTTCTAATTCATAACTCTTTCTATAACAATTACTATAATTAATATTTTACTTTAATATAAAATTAAGGTATATTAAATTCTACGCGTCTTTTTCAAAAAGGCTGCATTAAAATGCTTTTTTCTTGTAAGAAAAAAGCATTTATACCTATACTTATATTTAAGTAATTATTATTCAAACGTAAATATATATTATTTATTTTTAATATAAAAACTAATAATTTTTTATTACTATCCTATGATCTCATTACAATGAGGTCGCTACAATTGCAATTTTATTATCACTAACCGCAATTCTGGTAATTTTATTAATATTAAAGTTTTTAAAATCTGCCACTAATGTCCATTGCTTATCTCTATCAGCATTCAATTTATATAATTTATCTCCTTTTGCCATTATAATGGTATTATCTGGCAAAACTGCAAAATCCTCGCTATCTGTTAAGGTAGGCGCTATGGTTCTTATGTCCAGATTAGCAATATCTAAGCGTTTGAATTTCCAACCATTTTCTGATTTATGCACAAAACACAAATCTCCATTACTTAGCGTTTTCATACATCGACCTACATTAGTCGCGTATCTCACAGGTTTTGGATTATTTAAATTAGTAATTTCTAAACGGTTAGGCTGGTCAACGATAAGCAAAGCTAATTGATTAGCAGTGACCCACTCATAATAACCAACATTAGAAATATCTCTTAAAAGTACACCTCGCGTCATTGGTGCGCCTATATTATAAGACCAAAGTCGTTGAGTTTTTCCATCTTCTTCGATGCAGATACTCGAAAATGCTCGTTTATTTGGAATTTTTATTGGAGAAAATTCAGATACTTTTGGCGTATTAGTCATTCTAGTAACCGTTGATTTTTGAAAATCATAGGCATAAATATCCGTTTGTTTCTTATCTCGTTGAGAAGCGACTATAAGTGTATTATCATCCAAAAAATAGGGCTGATTATTATAGCCGTTTCTATTATCTGAATTAACAAATATCGGGTTAACAAATTTAAAATAATCCTGCCCTAATCGAACCATATCTAGTGCATAGATATTAGTTGAAGGGTATTGTCCGAATGCGGAAAGCGTGAAGAGAAGTCCAAAAAGAATTGTAGTTATTTTTTTCATACAGCTTTGTTGAGTAATTTTATACTAATTATAATGATCTATCTAATCGTTCAAAGCTATAAAAAAAATAAATATTAATGAAAATTAATTTTGAATGGAATAATTATTAACTACAATCAAAAGAGAAATTCTATTATTTTATGGTTCATTGACAATTTTATTCTAATAGAAGCTCTTAAATATCCAAGAGTAAAATATAATTGCATAATTGTTTCACAACAATCAGTAAAGCGAAACAATCATGCAATCATAACAATTATTCTTTTCCTTTCAATAGTTTCAAGTAATCTTTCACTATATCATTAGGTACAGCCATTGCAAGATGATAATGCTGAATTTTCCAGCCGTCCTCGGTCAAAACCATAACACCAGAAGCTCGACAAACGCCCATCCAAGTATCTAATAATTCATCAAACCAAGCTATTTTTTTATCTTTAGAAAGCGTCACTTTTCGATCTTTTGGTGTAAAATCCCATGCGCTATCTTTTTCAAAGAAAGCCTTAGACCATTCTTTGAGTTCATCTCTTAACCAACGCTCGGAAGCATCTGTACCAATATAAATCGCATCATCAGTCATTGATCCAAAAAAAACATCTTCATCAGCAGTTGCAGCGGCTTTATGCCAATTATCTAATAAAATATTGATTGTTTCTTTGTGATCTAATTGGCAATTTGAGCGCCTTCTAGTATCAGTGATATTTACAATTTTCCAGCCTTTTTTTGTTTTGAATAATTGAAAATCGTTAATACCACAATGGCTAAATTTTCCGCCATGATAAAATGTATATTCCGTCCAGACATTTGCAAAAAGTCCATCAATACGAACATCATAACTCCATATTTTCTCATCCCAAAGTTCATCATGTGGCGTTCCTACCGCATTCAAAAATTTTTGAGGCTTGTCTTTTAACATTTTATGCTCGCCTTTTTTCGTTTTAAAAACAGTAAACATAGCAATATTTTCAGCAAATACAGAACTAACCATAGCACTATCTCCTGCCCTCATACCATCAAACATGGTTTTCACAGTTTGTATTAAAGTGTCTTTTTCTGTTTGTGCTTGCACCGTAATTGAGCAACATATTAATAATAGTAAAAGTATTTTTTTCATTTTAAACTATTTTAGATTTTAAATATTAATAATAAAACAACTCTCCTATTACTTGGTAAAATCTTCTATGAACTTCCTTTCTGAATAGCGATTTAACACTTTATTGAATTTTGTTTCTCTATCCTTTTGACTATTCCATTAATCAGTGATAGACTTATACGCATTTCAATTAAATACATTGTTTCAAAAGTTTATTTATATTTTAGATTTAAAGGATTGACTTTTGAATAGTGGTGATTTAATTTTTTTCT
>CAKZLL010000388.1 GCA_937125475.1 uncultured Saprospiraceae bacterium
ATGTTTCTCCTCTTAATGAAAGATAATATTTTCCTAATTTCCAACCTGTTGTATCAACCGTTTTGAAAATTATTTCATTAGCAATCATCTCATTTAGAAATAATGATTTAATCAATTTAACAAATTGATTAAATGTGTTTTAATATTTGATGATTTGCATTATTTTTAATAAAAGCTTACTTTTGTTATAAATAATGACCTATAAAAATCACAATATTTCAATTTAATGGATTTATCAACAGCAATTTCACTTATAAAACCAGCTATTCAGCCTTTGGAAGGACTTTGGGCAGATGTTGGTGCAGGAACAGGTATGTTTACGATTGCACTTCAAAATATATTAGAAGGTGGAACAATTTACGCATTAGATAAAAATCCGCATGCGCTTTGGAGATTAGAACAAGTTCCTAAGGTAAAATTAGTGATAGAAGAAGCAGATTTTACAAGAACTTTTGATCATTTGCCTGAGTTTGATGGAATGGTTATGGCAAATGCTTTACATTATTCGCCACATCATCTCGAAACGCTGCAACTTATTTTGCGGAAGCTAAAAAAAGGCGGTACATTCATTTTAATCGAGTATCAACAAAGCGAACCTATGCCTCCTTGGGTGCCTTATCCCATCACTTTTGAGCAATTCAAAGCTATTGCTAGTGATTGTGGTTTGGCTGATCCTGTAGAAATAGGGCGAGTGCCTTCTCAATATGGTCATCGTTATATCTATTCGGCGAGTTGCCAAAAAAATTAAAGCTTGCTTGGATTTTCTTTATAATCCAAACAAGCCCTTCAAAAATGGGGAGTTTTTATTGTTGCTAGAAACCACTAGGAAAATGTTGCTCCTCTACAATTAAATTGATTCGTTTCTTGAGTGTTTTAACTTTCATTTCTAAATAATTAAAAAACCATTGTCTTTTTCGTTCTGTATTAACAGAAATAGAGCTGGATCTCGAAATCAATTTTTTAAACCAATTTTCGGAATTAATACCAAAATTTGGATCTCTACTTTTTAAGAAATTTGGATTATCAAAACTAGTATAAATCACTCGACCTTCGTCAGAAACGGCTAAAACGGTGTTATTGGTATGTGCAATTTCGTTGTGATACAATTCAAAAGGAATATTCGAGGCATCTATATTTGCTTTTGAAATACCTTTTTTACCTTTTTCTGCCATGTATTTCATCAAACTAATTAATTCAATTAATTTATCACAAACAGTCAGTGCATCTTTCAAATTTCTGAATGCGCCAATATTAACCATATAATCAATTTGACTAAGCGTATTGTCAAAAATATTAATATTCCAAACATCGTAACTCGGAATATTCATATAAAGTTTGGTTACTTTTTCTGAAAGAAAATGAGTTGTAGAAGGAATAACATCAAAGTCAAAAGGATAATCTTTCAAATATTCAAAATCCCAAATCATCCTGCCCCAAATATACATTTTGAGACTCATCAATTCTGGGATAATAAAAGTCAAAAAAATCGGTAAATCAGAAGAAGCATAATACAATCTATGGTTAGGCGCTTTTGACATTCGATACAAATCCTTGTACAGACTTTGTAAATATTCATCAAAATGTTTGACTGGTTTCGCCATTGAACGATATTGAAAAAGAACAATATCATGGTTTTCATAAATTAAAGCATCTAGAGAAATCTGAAATTTGAGGGCTAAAATTTTTATTTCATCGGGCGTTAATAGTGTTGATCCTCGGACTCTACGATAGACGCTATCTCGAGTCATATTGAGTGTAGCAGCAATATCGCTTATAGCATCAGACCTTTTGATGTATTGTTTGAAAATCCGTTCAAAAAATCGTTCTAGCAGTTGTTTCTCCATTTTTTATTTAAATATAGTCAGCAAATTTTAAGAAAAAAAGCACTTATCAATATACTAAAATACGAATATAATACAAAGCATTTTTAAATTTCACTAGAACATAAAAAAACATATTTAGTACATTAAAAAAAGAAAAAATAAAGAAATTATTACTTTTGGTCAACTTTGACATTGTTTTTGTAAGAAGGGGATGTAAGGATGTTTTTTATTATAACTAGCTGTAAGGCAATTTTTTAAAAATTATAATAAAATCATATGTTATATATAATATAATACCAATAGAAATGAAGCACACTTACTTTACTTTTACGCTATTTTATTTTTTAATTGGCATTAATTTCTCTGTGGAAGGACAAGGAACATCATCAAATTCAGAATATGATTTGATAGAGATACAGAAAAAGAGTCGTTATTATTATGTTAAGACAAAAGACAATACCTTTTTTACTGGAACAATCCTCCGTAGAAATGATGCTGAACGTGAAATTACCTTTCAAATAAATGAAGGTTATGAAGTCGTCGTTTTGATTAATAATATTGAGAGCCTGCGTATGATAGATCGACGATTAATCAAAAATGGAAAGTATCTATCTCCAGATCCTAATAGAAGTCGCTATCTTATTTTACCTACGGGCATTGGTATGCAAAAAGGGCAATTTCAATATAAAACAACTAATCTTGTTTATCATTCTCTTCATTATGGTCTAACTAATAATATTTCTCTGCATGCAGGAGGCGAATTATATACTACAATGAACTTAGGAGAACCTGCTTATCATTTTGGGGCTAATCTCAATTATCCGATCAATTCTCGTCTTCGAGTTGGTTCGTTAATGTCTTATACTAATATATATGGCGATTATAAAAATTTAGCAACAGGCATTGGATATATCACTTTTGGTGATAGTTATACTAATATTTCTACAGGATTTGGTTATGGTTATCCTACTGTTTCTGGTGATTTTCAAAAAGCTTCGAGCTTTATTCCTTTGAATATAAAAATTAGATTTAATCGTTCGGTTGCATTAATTTCAGAAAATTGGTTATTTTTAGATGGAAATAGCGATTTTATAGCACCTGCTTTTTCTTACGGTGCGCGTTTTATTTGGGATAAATATGCACTTGATATCGCTTTAGTTAATAATAAAGAGATTGCTAAGAATTATACATTTGGTTTTCCAATGCTTAATTTTTCTTGTAATTTGAGGGAATAGAATAAGGTTTTGAAAGGTGTCAGGAGTGAGGTGTCAGCTAATTAGTTGATAATCAGTTTTGGTAAGATATAGCGTCTTTTTATTTCTGCAATAATTTTCAAAAAAATAAAATATCGATTCATCTGTAACACATATTAGACCACGATTCAAAATAAGCATTCCTCAGCATCAGCAAGAGGTAATGAAACGACTTAATATATTAGTTCAGGATTCTTCGGATAACATTAAAGGAAAAATTGTTGATAATCATATTATTTTGGATATTGTTGGAGACGAGGTTCATTATTGGTCTCCACAATTAAATTTTAGGATTGAGGAAGATGAGGAAAATGAAAAACATTCGGTCATGTTAGGGTTGATCGGTCCGAGACCTGAGGTATGGACATTATTTATGTTTATTTATTTTTCAATTGGAATTGTAGGTTTTTTTATCTCATCGTATGGATTCGTACAATTGTTTTTAGGGGACTATTCCAATTTGATCCTCGTCTTGCCTTTAACTATTTTAATTATGTTAACGGCTTATAGAGTAGGAAAACATGGCGAAAAATTAGCCGAAGATCAAACTGAAATGCTCAAACAATTCATAAGAGATGCTATCGTTTTTGAAAAAAAATAGCTGATTTATTTCCTTGTCTCTTATTGTTTTCGTTTAGCTGTAAATGTGCCAT
Organism: uncultured Saprospiraceae bacterium; assembly: GCA_937125475.1. Lineage (GTDB taxonomy): Bacteria > Bacteroidota > Bacteroidia > Chitinophagales > Saprospiraceae > CAKZLL01. Next base: position 3,730 of record CAKZLL010000388.1, read on the forward strand.
TAGGTTGATTAAAAATGACAGATTGAGCTGGTTTTCCATTCTTTATATCAAAAACAATTAAAAAACCTTCTGCACCTTTAATAGAAAAACTATGGTCATTTTTCAATTCTAATTCATAGACAGGTTGAGGCGGAACACTTAATTTTAGCACTCCATTTTCTACATAAAACCTCGTGGCTTGTCCTGCTAATTCAAAATCACCTATATATAAATTATAATCAACATTGTTGATATTGGCGACTCTTTCAAAGATAATATCCTTTACACCTGCTTGCAATGAGGCGGATATTTTATTAATATCTCCATTCTTACTAGAATGAAAAGTGAATTTTTTTCCTTTAAAAATACTTGCACTCTTGACACGATAAATATCATAATGATAATGTTCTAACTCAATTTCTTTTCCTCTAATATCCATTATTAAATTATTATCTACGGCTTTAATCTCAATTTTTCCATAAGCAGGATGTTCGAAATCTCCGACATAATCGACAATAGGATGAGAAGGTACGGTATTATTTTTTCGTAAAGGATCATTATCATTATCCAATTCTTTAGCTACTTTTTTGCTTTTGTCCCTTCCATCTTTCAGCTTTTTATTCCAATCTATTCGTTCAATGCCTAATAATCGGTCAAAAATAGAATTGCGAATAATACTTGGTGCAGATGTTCCATTCATATTGGTCAAAATAACCACGCCGATGCCTGCTCGGGGTAGAAAACCAACATTAGCAGAAAAACCATCTATATTTCCACCATGTTCTGACCGAAAATTCCCTCTATAAGAAGTCAACATCCAACCCATTCCATAACTTCGATAATAAATTTCATCACTCATTGCGCCTGGCATAATCATTTGAGGCTGATGCATTTGCTGAAAATTTCCCTCAGAAATAATGATTTTATCCTTGAATTGTCCTTTGTTCAAGTGCATCATGAGCCAATTGTTCATATCATTAATAGTAGAATTAATCGAGCCTGCTGGACCAATTGCATCTATATTCCTAAAATCCATTTCTTCAACTTTCTCATCTGTTAGTTGATATGGCAAGGCATGATTATCTGATTTTTGAGATGTTTTTATGGAAAAGTTAGAATTATTCATATCTAAAGGCTCGAATATATGATTTTCAATAAATTCTTCCCATGTTTGATTGTATTGTTGTCCAATCAAATAACCAGCTGTCATAAACATGATATTTTGATATTGCCAAGTCGTTCTAAAATCAGCATTAGGTTCTAGATATTGTAGGGCATTAAACAAATCTTCTCGACTTTTATTTGCTCCATACCATGCAAAATCATGGCGCGGCAACCCCGACCGATGGGATAGCATATCTCGAAATGTGATATGTTGAGTAGTATAATCATCATACATTTTAAAACTAGGAAAGTAAGAAATAACAGGTTTATCAAAATCCAATTGACGATCATCTACTGCTTGAGCTACTCCTGCAGCAGTAAAAGCTTTGGTACAAGAACCAATAGCAAAAAGCGTGTTTTTATCAACAGGTAGTTTTTTTGCCATATCTCGAAATCCGTAGCCTTTTGCTAAAATGACCTTCCCATCTTTGACAATTCCAATTCCCATACCTGGAACTTGCCAATCCGTCATCACTTCTTTGACTAATTCATCAAAGCCTGTTAATGGATTATTTTGAGAAAAGGTAGGAGAGTAGGCTATAAATAAGAATAGAATTGTAAAAAAAGTTGATTTCATAGTGTTTTTAATTTTGTTTGGATGCGTAATGAATCGCCCTAGGAGGCAAATATTTTAATGAAAATACAATTTAAACGCTGTTTTCGCTATTTTTTTAGATGAATAAAGGAGAAATAAGGTCGATTTAATGGCTTTAAACACTGTTTTTGCCTAAAATATAGCTTTAAAATTAAGGAGGAAAATATTTGAAAATATTAAAAATCGACACGAATTTTCGCTCGTTTTCGTGACAAGGAAATATTCTTAACATATTGTTAATCTTTTTAAAGAAACCTTAACAATCTAGATGTGACTTTAGGATTATTGGTTGGATTTCATGTTTTACCATAAAAAATTTTGATATTAGCATAGATTTTAATGCAAAACGGTTAAGTTTTGAAACTATATTACTGACTAATAGTTTATTACACGTTCCTATAAATACTATATTTGGTAGTAAGTAATAAAAATATGCACCTTTGTGACTATGAAAAAGCAAATTTTTCTCTTAATCACAATTGGCTTTGCGATAGTTTTGAATCAAATGTTATCGTTTAAGCCAGAGAATGTTAAGCTTTCAGTTGAAACTCCTTCTTTAAAACCTCTAAAGAAAGAAAATGTCAACAAATCTGGAAAAGAGCGTACAAATTTAAAATTAAGAAAATTGTACAGCAAGAGTATCCCCCTCTTCTCGCCTCTAGATAAAGAAGCTTTGTTACCGATGCCCGCAGAAAAGTTGGGCGTAGCATTGAAAAATCAAGCAAAATTGATTAGATATGCTAAAAATGAGACACATTACTCGGATGATGATTTAACTATTACGAAAGCAAAATTGAAAACAACAGTAGCGTTATTACAAAAGTGGAATAATGCTGATTTGAATTCTTTGAGTGAATTATTTGATACTTATTTATTGAAAGGTAGAGATCGTAAAGGAAATGTAAAATTTACGGGCTATTACTCTCCAATAATTGAAGTAAATAGTGAATATGGCGGAGAATACATTTATCCAATTTATGAAAAACCTAATGAAGACGATTGGAAAAATGGTTTGCCTACTCGCTACGAAATTTTACACAAGGATGCACTTGCAGATCAAGGACTTGAACTAGCTTGGGCAAAAAGTCAAAAGGACATCAGTTCTTTACAATTACAAGGGTCGGGATATATGAAATATCCTGATGGAACGACAGAGTATATAGGTTATGGTGGAAATAACGGTCGGACTAAGAAAGTGGTTTATAAGGCTAAAAAAGTAAATATGTCTCCTTCTGCGGAAAACAGGAAAGAAGCAAAAGGTGATAGTATCGAAATGGATAGCATTCAGGAAGTAGCTTATCGTCGTCCAGGTTATACTTTCTTTCAAAGAAATAACAAACCTTTTCCAATTGGAGCAGGAGGAGTTGAAGTAACACCTGATATTTCTGTTGCAGTTGATCCTAAGTTAGTTCCACTTGGAGCTTGTCTATTAGTTGAATTTCCTGTTATTAATAAAAAAGGAAAATTACTACATCACGAATACAAGATCTTGTTAGCACAAGATACTGGAGGTGCAATTAAAGGCCCAGGAAGAGTTGATTTTTATACTGGTATTGGTGTAAAAGCTTTGCATAAGGCAAGATATTTAAGTCACTATGGAAAAGTTTGGATCTTGATGCCAAAAGAAAAATAATTTTTTTAATAAAACTAATCATAAGAAAAGGGTTGTCTCATAAAGAGGCAATCCTTTTCTTATAGTAATACTGTCCCGTCCTAAAATGAGCTATTTTTTAACTTTTGTGAAAAAATATCGTAGGACTAAATTAAGCAACAACCTTTTGTAGAATTATAATGTAATAGTTAAATCGATTAATATGAAAAAAATTATTTTGTTTTGCTCTATTTTGTTATTTTTTCAATCTCATATTATTCAAGCACAGAGTTCAGACCGAGTGCATCATCTTGGCATTGAAATGCAGTGGTATCCCGCAGGTTATCAGTTTATGGCAACTAGCGAAATGAGTCTTTCTTCAAAAGACGCTTTACACGGAAAAATAGGATATAATATGGCGCATCGGCAAGGATTTAGTCCATATAATGACCTAGAAAATGGTGGCGGATTGGGTTTTACGCTTGGTTATCATCGGTATTTTAAAGATGGTTTTAAAGGATTATATATCGGAGGACGAGTAGATTTTTGGTGGCTGACGATTGATTGGGAGGATGATTTAGCTTCTGCAAATCCTCGTATGGGAACAACAAAAATTACTGTTTTTCAGCCAACAGGCGAATTGGGCTACATGTATCAATTAGCTGATACACCTTGGGCAATTGGCATTAATGTGAGTGTAGGTTGGGAAGTTAATATTAAAACTGAAGGCGATCCTGTTGGAGAAGGAGCGATTGGACTTTTAGGAGTTAGGGGAAGGTATTTATTAGGAAACAAATAATTATTAGGTTAATAAATATTCGTTATTATCAAAAAAATGTTTAATTTATTAGCGGTTAAATTTTCCTATTCAACTATTTAATTATTCAACATTGAACACAAAACCTATTGGTATTTTTGATTCTGGGCTAGGAGGTATTTCAGTTTGGAAAGAAGTTATAAAACTACTTCCTAATGAACATACTATTTATTATGCGGACAGTGATAATTGTCCATATGGTCCTCGATCTATTGAGGATATTCGTCAATTAAGCGAGCGGATTGTTCAGTTTTTGCTACATAAGAAATGTAAAATCATCGTGATTGCTTGTAATACCATAACTGCGGCAGCAATTGATTATTTAAGAACTACCTATCGTGAAGTATCATTTATTGGTATTGAACCCGCCATTAAGCCAGCAGCTGAAAATACAAAAACTGGATCAATTGGTATTTTTGCAACAAAGAGTACCTTAGAAAGTGAGTTATTTAATACTACAAAAAAAAAATATGCAGAAAATATACAGGTTGCTACACAAGTTGGTGAAGGTTGGGTAAAAATGGTAGAGGAAAATCGGATTAATACAACTGCTTCTCGTGTGTTAATTGAAGAAAATATTCAGTTAATGCTTGATTTGAATGTAGATCAGATTGTATTGGGCTGTACTCATTATCCTTTTTTATTGCCTATTGTCGAAGCGATTACGGGAGGGAAAGTTAATATTATTAATCCAGCACCTGCAGTTGCAGGTCGAACTAAGGAGGTTCTGCAACAGCATGAACTATTAAATAAAAATGATTTTAAGGGGAAATATCATTTTTATACTTCTGGTGACAAGCGAATTTTAGCCGACTTTTTAGCTATACATACGCAAGAAAAGGGGATTATTCATCAAGATTAATTTCATGTTTTTTATCAAACTGCTAAGTAAATTTTATTTTTTTTATATTTTTACAAAAAAAGAAGGTTGAGATATAAAATATTTTTAATAAAATGAGGATTTTAATGAATGGTAACATTTTTTTAACTTTTTAAAAACCATTCTCATTCTATTATGTTTATCTTGTGTATTCATATTTAAAATCTCAGAAATCTTAGTTTAAATATTTTCAACAATCCGCAATAGCAGTATTTAAAGAATTATGGACAGCAATCAATTTTGTGCAAAAGTTTTAATGTATCGTTACGAAAGTGATGGTTTAGAGGTTTTTTTAGAAAAAGATGACAATGATAGTTGGACATTGCCCAATTTAGTTGAAGGAGATGAAGCAACAGTTATTCATCAACTTCAAAAAGAAGCTGGTCAGGACGAGCATATTGAGTTAGATCCTGTCAAATGTGAGTTGAGAAAACGTGATATGTTGGCTTATGCTTTTGAAATTGATTGGCGAAAGTTGCCAAAAGTAAGTAAACGTCGTCAGTTTATTGAAACCAACAAAGGCGCATTTGTAGTCGTAAAAGAAGCTATGAAAAAAAATATGCCTTCCGAATATAAAATGTTGAAGGAATTAGTTGATGTGTTGAGTGTGCGGAATTTATTGCGGAATTTGTAATATGTTTTATAGAATCACAAAGCCACTTATCAGTTGATGAGTGGCTTTGTGATTCAAGGATACAATTTTTAAGAAAGAATAGCCTTTTTCATAAAGAAAAGAGAGAAACGGAATATTTTGAGGTTCATTGACAATTTTTGCTTTTTATTCTAATGGGGCAAGCCACCACTGGATTAAAAAAATATTCATTCTGGCAAAAATTGTCAATGAGCCTATTTTAAGAATGTTATTGATGTGAAATTGCAAAAAATAAGAATTGATTAAAGAAATATATTCTTATTTGGTTGTAAACTATTTCTTGCTAAAAAGTTTAGACTTTTCTTTGATAAGAAAGAAAAAAAGGTTTCCTTCGCATCACGTAAACTTTTTGAAAGAGAATAGTTTATACACTAACTAAATTAAAAGTACTTATGTCAGCATTTAATACTCGTCTTGAAGTGATGAAAACTATTGAAAGTCAAGTTGGTGGCTTTATAGATAAATTTTTGATGCCAATTGAGAAAATTTGGCAACCAACAGATTTTTTGCCAAATTCTAATAGTGAGACTTTTTTAGAGGAAGTTAAAGAAATTAGAGAAGCAGCCAAAGAATTGAGTTATGATTTTTGGGTAGTTTTGATTGGAGATATGGTCACAGAAGAAGCATTACCAACTTACGAGTCATGGCTGATTGATGTGGAAGGAGTTGATCAACACAACCCAAGTCCGTGGTCAAAATGGGTGCGTCATTGGACAGCAGAAGAAAATAGACATGGAGATGTTTTGAACAAATATCTTTATCTTTCTGGTCGAGTGAATATGAAAGAAATTGAAAAGACAGTACAGTATTTAATTGCAGATGGTTTTGATATTCAGACAGATAGAGATCCATATAGAAACTTTATTTACACTTCTTTTCAAGAATTAGCTACTAATATTTCACACAAAAGAGTAGCTAAATTGGCAATGAAACAAGGCAATAAAATCTTAGGAAAGATGTGCCAAATCATTGCAGGAGATGAAAAGCGTCATTATCTAGCTTATCGCGAATTTGTAAAAACTATCTTTGAATATGACCCAAGTGAAATGATGTTGGCGTTCACGGATATGATGAAGAAAAAAATCATCATGCCTAATCATTATATCAGACAATCAGGGCAAGCAATCGGCGGTTCTTTCCAAGATTTTTCAATGGCAGCGCAGAGAATCGGTGTTTATACGAGTTATGATTATGTCGATATTATGAGAAAATTAATTAATTATTGGGATATAGGAAACTTGACTGATTTAACAGGTGAAGCTGAAAAAGCAAGAGATTATATGATGCGTTTACCTGATAGAATGGCACGTGTAGCAGAAAGAATTCGTATTCCTAATGCTTCTACTTATTTCAAATGGGTAGAGCCTAATGGCGCATTATAGATTTATCTATTAATATGTAGTTGTCTGATAATGAATAGTATGGTAGCTTGTACTTCAATTCAAGCTTTATTAAAAATATTATTTTTTGCGCACTCTAATTATTTTTTTCGAAATGTATTGACTAAAGTATTTTTTAGTAAAGAATGGACAATTACTTGTCTGTTCTTTTTTTGTAATATAGATATATGATACGAATTAAGGGGTAAATAAGCAATGTGATTTGATTGTTAAATGTTTTTTAATTATAAATTGATTAGTGCAGTGTATTAGATTTTTTCATTAAAAATATTATCTTGCATAATAAATTGATATATCAACAGTTGTATTATCAATAAAAACTAAAATAATGAAAGATAAAGAACTAAGTAGCGTGTTTTTGTTTAAATTAGAAACGACAGCAAAACAATTTCGACGATATAAGAATAGAGTTTTCAAGAAACATAATATTGATATAACGAGTGATCAATGGATATTGCTCAAAAATATCAATGAAGCAGAAGGAATTAATCAGTCAGAATTGGGAATAAGGTGCAAAAAAGAAGCTGCGGCAGTAACTCGTACTCTAGATATTTTGGAAAAAAAACAGTGGATAACTAGAGAAGCTAACCCGAATAGTAGAAGGGTTTATAATTTATTTACAACTAAAAATGGGAAAAAAATCATTGCAATAATTCTACCTATAGCCTTGGAAATCAGGACACAAGCCAGAATGAATATTGCTGATGACGATTTAACAATGTTCAATCGTCTTTTGGATGAAATTTTAACCAATCTAGGTTAAAATTTTTTTATTAAATAATTGATGTATCAATAATTGATAACTTAATTTAATTAAATATGATATTAGCACTAACATTCATCTTACTACAAATCGTTACGCCTACAAACAACTCCATAACTAAAAATGGAATGACGGTTGAATGGACTTTCAAAGATGAAAACCAAATCAATTTTAAATTAACCTCGCCTTCTAATGGCTGGGTAGCTATCGGATTAAACACTAAAAAACAACTAGTCGGAAGTAATTTGATTATGGTTGGAGTTTCTGAGAAGCATGAAGTAATTTCAGACCGATACATTATTAGTATTGGAAATCATCAATCAATAGAAGATTTAGGAGGCAAAGCAAGCACTCAGCTATTGTCTGCTAAAAATGACAATGGAGGCACAACCGTTGAATTCACGCTATCAACAAAAGCGACTGATGCTTATCATCTCAATCTTGAAAAAGGAAAAAAAATCCATTTGATCATGGCTTATTCACATGACGATGATTTTATGCATCATTCAGCTATGCGTACCTCATTAGAAATTATTCTTTAATATTTAAAATATAACAAAATGAAATTATCATTAATTATCATGAGTTTTTCATGCTTCTTTAATCACAATTTTCCCTCTGAGGACATTATGGAAGTAACTAAATTGGTACACGCTTTCTCAAAGAACTCGGATGAAAGAAATATAGACAAAATGGACAATATTCTTCATCAAAATTACCGCACAATCGTTAATCAAGCCTTTGGAAGCGATGAAATTCAATTGATGAATAAGACTAACTACCTTGATTTATTGAAAAGAAAGGTAATCGGAGGAGATAAGCGTTCCGTTATAATTTTATCTATCGACATGGAAGAAAATAATGCCGTTGTGAAAGCAAAATTTACGGGAAAGAAGCTCATTTTTACAACCTTTATTCAATTAGTAAAAGATAGTGCTGGCAAATGGAAAATTATATCGGATTTACCTATTATCCAAAAAGCAAAGTAATCAATATTGTATGCTTGCCATGATTAAGAAAAGTAGATTATGGTAGGCATACAATATTAATTGTTATTCTTTTAAAATACTAAGGCGAAATGCTTTTGAAGGGGGCAATGCTTCATTCCTAATAAGATTTCTTATTTTAGTCTCAATTTTTATAATAAAATCAAGACTACAATGAAACAGCTATTCTTCTTTGGGATAATTTTAAGTTTATCCACTACTTTTCTTACCGCACAAGACGCTAGTTTATTAACGATTGATCGGATTTTTAATTCTAATGAATTTCAACTCAAACGCGCTCAACAAATCCGATGGGTCGATAATGGCGAAGGATATATTACAAAAGAACGTTCTGCTGCAGTTAACAATGGGATGGATTTGATCCGATATAATAGCGCTGACCAAAAAGCAAAATTATTCCTATCTGCTAAAAACTTAATTCCAGCAGGAAAAGAAAAACCGCTTCGCATTGCTAACTTTGAAATTTCAGCAGACCAACAAAAAGTATTGATTTTTACGAATACCAAGCGCGTTTGGCGAAGTAATACAAAAGGAGATTATTGGATTTTTGATAAATACAGTGGAAAACTGACGCAAATCGGGAAAGAATTTGAGGCAGGTTCTTTGATGTTTGCCAAGTTTGCTTCTGATAATCAATTGGTTGCCTATGTACAAGGGTTTAATTTATATGTTGAAAATATAGCTACAGGAAAAACGACACAATTAACAACCGATGGTACAGATGATATTATTAATGGTACTTTTGATTGGGTTTATGAGGAAGAATTTGGTTGTAGAGATGGATTTCGTTGGAATGAGAATGGAACACAAATCGCTTTTTGGCAGTTGAATGCTTCCAAAATCAAGAATTTTTTAATGATTAATAATACCGATGATATTTATTCAAAAGCTATTCCTGTGCAATATCCTAAAGTAGGAGAAGAGCCAAGTTCTTGTAAAGTTGGGGTAGTTGGTATTGAAAAGAAAAAAATCCATTGGATTAAATTGGAAGGCAATTCCATTGAAAATTATATACCAAGAATGCAATGGGTAGGCAAAAATACCTTGCTTATTCAACAACTTAACCGCAAGCAAAACACCTTGAAAATTTACCGACATAATACTAAAAACAGAAAAACGAGCCTAATTTATACCGAAAAATCAACGACTTGGGTTGATATTTCTTATCCTGATGCGACAGCTAATAATTGGGGGATGAATGATTTGAGAATAGTAGATGATGGAAAAGCGTTTTTGAGAATGGTCGAAACGGAGGATTATCGAAGAGTATATAAGATCTTAATTAAAAACGGAAAATCAACATTAATAACTAGAAATAAAGCTGATGTTGCTTCTGTTTATGGTCATAGTAATAAGCAATTATTTTTTAGTGCTTCGCCTAAAACGAGTACACAACGTTATTTATTTTCGAGTAACCTTAATGGAAAACAAAAAGCTAAACGCCTTACACCGAACAATTATTCAGGTATTAATAATTACAACGTTTCGCCTAATGGCAAATATGCTATTCATAATCATCAAAGTCACGAAAAACCGACATCTGTCCATTTTGTGAGTTTGCCAAATCATAAGATTATCAAAACATTGGTAGAAAATGATCGTCATTTGACGAAAGTCCAAAAATTAAAATTGCCAACAACGGAATTTTTCTCTGTCAAAACGGAAGACGGAATTGAAGTAGATGGCAAAATGCTCAAGCCACATGATTTTGATAAAAACAAAAAATATCCTGTTATTTTTTATGTCTATGGTGAGCCGTGGGGCGCAGTGGCAAACGATACTTGGAACAGCTTATGGAATGTGATGTTGACCCAAAAAGGCTATGTTGTTATTGCGATGGATAATCGAGGAACGCCTTGTTTGAAAGGAAGTGCTTGGCGCAAAAGTATTTATCGAAAAATTGGCATTGTGAACTCAAGAGATCAAGCTATGGCAGCCAAAAAGATTTTGAAACGCTCGTATTTGGACAATGATCGCGTGGCAGTTTGGGGCTGGAGCGGAGGAGGTTCAATGACGCTCAATCTGATGTTTCGTTATCCAGAAATTTACAAAACAGGAATTGCAGTTGCGGCAGTTGCCAATCAATTATTGTATGATAATGTGTACCAGGAGCGCTATATGGGCATTCCACAAGAAAATAAAGCGGATTTTGTAGAAGGATCGCCAGTTAATCACGCTAAAAATTTGAAAGGAAATTTATTAATTATTCATGGCACAGCGGATGACAATGTTCATTATCAAAATGCGGAATTATTAGTTAACGAATTGATAAAAGAAAATAAGCAATTCGATTTGATGATTTATCCAAATCGTTCGCATGGCATTTATGAAGGAAAAAATACGAGAAGACATTTATATACTTTGATGACCAATTATTTCTTGAAAAATGTTCCTGTTGAATAAATTATTAGGTTGTTGTGGTTGTTGAATTATTATAATATTTTTCAACAATCACAACAATTTAATCATTAACAAAATGAAACAATCTAGCAATTACATCCTCACATTTCCTTATTTTAGATTTTTAAAGCAACTTTGTACCTATTAGTTGATATAAACAAAAACATGAAGCATCGTATTATAAGCCTTTTTATTCTTTTATTACTTGTTATAGGATGGAGTAGCTGTCGCTCTAAACAATCAAGAGAGCGACGAAAGCAGGTTAAAACAGAGCGACAGGAAGGAAAAGAACGAAAAAAAAATCAACGAGAAGAACCCTCTAAACCTTATATCGTAAAGACTTATTCTTTTGATTTAGGAACGGAAACGTACTCGATTGATCTGAATTTTGAAGAAGATTTAGTGGATTATTTTGCAGGTGAGCCTAAAGTTTATACCTATTCTAGTTCAAAAATACCTGATGATTGGGAAGTTGAATATTATAATATGTTCATCGAAAATGATAAAGATGAAAATACACTTTTGGATATTATTGATGAAATAAAACAGCTCAAACGAAATATGTCCGATGATGAATTATTACAATTTGTCGTAGCATTTGTGCAAGGTGGGATGGAATATGATTGGACGAGTTATTATAATGTAGGCGATAAATTGAATTATCCTTATGAAACGCTTTTTTCTAAAAAGGGCGTTTGTTCGGACAAATCACTGCTTTTAGGTAAATTATTGACCTTATTAGATTATGAAATCATTTTTATGACTTTTGAGAAAGCAAATCATATGTCGGTAGGTTTGAAAGTACCAGAAGGATATGGTAATTTAGGGACAGATTTTGCTTTTGTGGAAAGTACGAGCTATTCGAGCTTAGGAAGTGTGCCTAAAGAATATGCTGGTGGAATTAAAATTGAAGAAAGTCCGAAAATAATTAGAATTAAAAATAGTGGACGAAAAACGTTCAATGGAATTGCCGAATATAAAGAAGTAGAAAAAGAGCTACAAGAAAAATATGGTGATTCTTACACTAGTAGTTCCGCATTAGAACGCGGGTTATTAGAAGATATGGCCAACTTGAAAACAGAAATTGAAGAATTAAAAGAGCGTTTTGAAGGATGTGAAGGCGTGGTTTCATCTTCTAAAATGCGTTCATGTACCAAAATTCAGAAAAAAATAAATCGCAAAGTTGATGTTTACAATATAAAAGTAGAAGAATATAATGCGCTTAACAACAAGTCTGAAACATAAGTCAAGAAATATGTTATTTAAATTTAGAAATTGGTTCCGCAGTCAAAACAAAGTACTCATGAGTACTATAATTGGAATTGTTGCGATTATTGTATTATTAATTTGGGGTCGTTATTATAAAAATAGTTATAAAATTATTTCTGCAAATAAAGTTATAACAACTATTTATTTGCCAGATAGCTCTTTATTAGTAATGAATAAAGATGCAAAAATAAAATATAGACGACCATTTAAGGAAAGGCGTTTACATGTTTTAGAAGGGGATGTTTATTTAGAAGTGGCTTATCATGAAGAGAAAGCTTTTAAATTAGAAGACAAACATTTGAAAATAAAACTAAAAGGAGATCAATACTGTATTAAGCGAGATAAAAAAACAGGAAATGATGAATTAACAGCGATGGACGGCTCTGCTCGAACAGAAATTAAAAAAGCGAGCGGTCAAAGTTTACTTACGGTCAAAGAGGGATATTGTATGACTTATAATGTTGCTACAAAATTGCTTCAAGCAACTGAAACAACAGATAATAATTATTTATCGTGGAAAACTGGAGAAATTAGTTATGTCAATCAACCGCTTGCCAAAGTGATTCCTGCATTAGAAGAACTTTTTGACGCTTCGATAAAAGTAAGTGACCATAACCTAAATTATTGCATAGTTTCGGATACTTTTACTTTCAATAGTATAGGGAGTCTGCTTGAAAAAATGAATAATAAGATAGATTTTGAATTGGAAAGGAAGAAAGAGTCTTTTGTTTTGGTAGGCAAAGGATGCCCTATGGCAGATGAATAAACAATGGATTCTAGGAGATAATATTGGTTAGTAAATTAGATGAGAATATGAAAAAAAAAGTAATGCTGTGTTTTTAGGAAAAGAATTATTATTTTTGCAACAAATCCAACAAATAAGTTTAGTAAAATAATTTTGTAATAAAAAAAATAAAAATGTATAAAGCATTTTTATTTTTTTTATCCTTAATAGACTTTCTTTTAATATAATTTTGTGTGAAGTTAAATTATATTAGAAGAAAGTTTAATGAACCATTATGGTGTTATGAAAAAACTAATTCTTATATTTTTAGTTGGTATTTGTGTATGTAACCTAATAATAGGGCAGGAAGCAATGATGCCAGCACAAACCAATGATTTTGTATTTACTGATCCATTACAGCAAATAAATCATGAAAATATAACTTTATTAAGTCAGACTAATAGGCGCAGATCTAATTGGTCAATTGCATTGGACTTTAATCAAAATCCCTTGATTGCATGGGGAAATCAAGGTGAAAGTGTTTATAGGTGGGGAGCTGCTATTAATTATAGAATACCATACACACCTTGGGCAACTAATAAAAAGTTTGAAGTCAGTGTAGGTTATTATCGTAAAGCACCTAATGACAAGAAGTTTATTAATTCTGAAAATGCTATTCACATCACTTCTGAAGACAGAATCTTTGAATTAATGATGAATACTATAAATATAGGACCATTTTCCTCAATAGCGGATACGTTACAATTTGATATTTATCAACATTTTCAGACTGCTTCAATTGGGCTAGTTTACCCTATATGGCAACCTAGCAAAAAAACATTTTGGTCTAGCTTAAATCTATCTTTAGACTTAATGTATAGTTGGAGTACTCAACCTGGAAATAGTACTACCTATGAGTTGCGTTTTTTTGCTACGGATACTATAAATACTATTAATTCGACTTATCCCATTCCTCCCGATACATTTGGTGAAATTAATATTGGTCTACGAAATAATTGGATAATAAACCTTGGATTGCAAACAGAATTTAAAATATGGAATAGAGGAGATAATTCTGTAGGCGGTATTTATTTAGGTGCTAAACTAAATGGTTTATTTCCTATTATGCTTGCTGAAAGTGGTATGTCAGCCTTTAGTGTTGATGAAGTTTCATTCACGGGATATTTTGAAGAATCGGATAAAGAAGGGATGAAAACCAATATTGAAAAATTATGGTATCCTATGATTAATTATTCTTTTCAACTGATCTATAAATTTTAATATTAAAGGGATTGTATAAAATTCAGAATATGATGAAGATAAGAAATAATATTTTAACGTTAATTTTATTAAGTGCCGTCTTATGGCTTCAATGTGACTTTATTACAAAAGAAATTGAAAATGATTTGGGGGATGTTGTTGAGAATATTAATTATGATGGGTTTCGCATACATCAGCCACTTAAATCGGATTTAGATAATAATAATTCTATTATTACTACTGCTAATAATGCGTCATTAAGGTTTGATATATTTAGTTTAGATCCTAATAATCCTGATTGTATTGTTAACCCAGCAGGATTAACAGATTTTAAAATTGTTGAGGTTGGTCCAGAGAATTATGCCGTAGAATATGGTGTTCATCAAGATTATCCAACACCTAGTTCTGAGAATCTATATCCTATTGGCATTATTATAGAAGACACAACGAAACAATATCTTAATGCTTATAGATTTCGTTATGCAGATGATATAACTGGTCGTATTAATCTTGAAACAGCAATAAGAGGAAGTAATTTGGATATTAAAGTGCTCTCAGAAAAAGGAGGACAAGCTAATTTGTCGCGGGAACTTATCTATTTTGAAGATTCTTCGGTTATGATCACTTTTCCTAGTGGTTTAATGAAAAATTGCAATTCGGATGGTCTTAGTACTTCTGCTAAAAGAACATTTGATACTTGGGTCACTCGAATTTCAGCTGAAACAAATTCATCTATTACCCGAAATTCTGCTTTCCCTTTGCCAGTACTTGCTAGTAGCTTTAAATCAAATTTAAATGGACTTAGTATAGATACAGATACCATAATAGCAGAGTTTACAGATGCTACCTATATAGGATTAGATGTGTTACATAATGGTGGAAAGACTAAAACAAAAGCCAATTTATTTAAAAAAAGTGATGATGGAGATGCCTTAATTGAAGTCAAGGTTATATTAAATAATGATATAACTAGCAGTGAATCAAGACAAGTTTGGCGTTTTTACCAAGATTGTAGCACAAAAGAATATATTTGGGAAAGAATACCAAGCGAGATTGATGCATTAACGAACTCCATTTCTTTTAAATCAGCTCTATCTATAGGCTGGGTTATTTGTACGAATATAGAGCAATATTGTGGAGATATTTCTCCTTCCAATCCTCTTCCTTTATATGCTAAAGTAACATTGAATCATAATAATAATGTATTAGGAGAGGATTTATATACCGCAGAATTATTTGATGATGCAACTGGGGATTTAATTATTTCCAATATGCTTTTTAGTAGTAATACTATTAGTATTTATGGCTTAACAGGAATATCTACAAAACTAAAAATATATAGAAAAACATTAAATGGAAAAGTACTTATTACAGAAACTGATCTAAATTGTGGTGATCGGGCGATTCTTGATTTTTCCGATCTTCCTGATCTTCCTGTTACAAAGCTAAATGTTGATGTACTATACGCTTCTTGTAGTAATAGTGATAGTAATAATAGTATTCCACGTTTGGAGCGGAGTTTAAAAATATTTGCTCATGAAACTCCTTTAGCTAATAATTGTCCTAGTGCATCAGATACTTCTTGGAAGGAATTAGGTTTCTTAAAAAAAGGTCTATTTGAAACTAGTTTATTAGAGCATGGCAAATCCTATTGTTTTATGGTTTATGCTACATATTATGGAGGTACAAGAAAGGTATTTCATCGACCTATTGAAATAATTAATGAAGGACTTAAACCAACTAGAGATCCGCTTCCAACTAATACAAGCCCCGAAACAGGGAAATTGCTTTGTGAAGAGATTCCAATAAATTCAGGAAATTATAATTGTAGTTTTATTATTGATAATACTGCGCCTGTTGATTTGCTTTATCTTTCTAATTATTGTGGCTTTTAACTATGAATACAAGTATAAAATTTTTAATTATATCTTTTTTTATTTTTCATGTCAGTTGTTTTTCTAGTAAGAATTCGACAGATATGAAAAATAAAACAGCTACTTATGTTGCAAGTGCACCGAATGGTCTATGGTATGCTTTAGGCTATAATACAGGAGAAATTATTGTAGTCGGTGATCAAAAAATGTATAAAACAAATACTAAAGGTTATGTGAAAATAGAGACACTGATATTTATTGATGATACTCGCTTTCTATTTGGTGATGAATTAGGACGCTTATATTTATGGGACAAAGGAGAAAGAACACGCATTCACTTATCTAAAAAAATAGGAAAAATAAGAAGCATTAGTTTTACTTTGGATAGTTTGCCCCAAAAGTTATCAAGCAGTGGAGTTGAATTAGCAAAAACGATGTGTTTCGGAGGGAGTAAAGGAATTGCTTTAATTGGTAGAGACAAGTTATTAGAAAATATTATTCTTTTAAAAGATGATGATATATTATTGAATAAAGAAGGCTTTGATATTCATCAATTTAATAATAATAATATCTATTCTTTGAATAATGGAGACCTGAATAAAGATAATCCTAGATTCGGTTATATGGCACATATAAAAGATGTTGATATGTATGATATATCTCCAGATGAGCAATATATTGTATTTCGTCGACGAAAGGAATTGTTTGTTGTCAATAATGCTAGAAACCTAGGAGGTATTGTAAAATGCCCTAAAAATATTCAGCATTTTAAAGATATTAAGGACATATTATTTATTAATAATAGTCATTTATTTACTTTATCAGTAGATGGAACTATTAAATTATGGAATGTTACAAATAATAAAGTAATAGCTACTTATTCTTATAATAAAGAGCTTAATGCGATTCATTATGCGAATGGAAAGTTATTTAAAACAGATAATGAATTACCTGTTCCAATTGATAAGCATTTGTTAATGGTTGACGAATTTTCAATAACTACTATTAATACACTTTCAGATGCGGACAAAGCGGCAGGTCAGCGAAGTGTTCATATGAAATTAAAAAGACCTAACGAAATTTATAATCCAATTAGCATAAGTAAAGAAGATATTAAAAGTGTAAAAATTATAGAAACAAAGGAATTTAATCCAGAAACTGCTACATGGAAAGGAATATCATCTACGAAAGGTAGAGGAGTGAAAGAAAGATCCCTCAAGCGGGATGAGGCGATTTTTTCTTTTCAATTTTTAGCATCTAGTATAAAAGAATACGAGTTGACGTTTTGTTTAGGGTATAATGCTTTAACAAAATATAGTACGAGCAGTGCCTTAAAAAATATTGTGGAGATTAATTACGATTATTTTAGTCAAAAACAAAAAATTAGGATAGGTAGACCACTAGAGGAAACATTACATGTATTGACCGTCGGACCATCATTTGAAGATTTAGCTTGCACGAGTAGAGATGCTTATTCAATTGATAGTCTTTTAATCGCTCAAAACAATGCTATGATGGCGCTGAATGGAAAAATTTATAATCGAAATGTAAAAAAACATCCGCTTTCACCACTTATTCATAGTGATAGTCAGGTTGTCAGTCGGTTAGCAATCGGAGGTGCTATTTTGAATTGGAAAAAAAAGCTTTTAGATAGAACAGGAACAGCTCTTTTCTTTATTTCTACTCATGGAAATACAGAAACAGGTAAGTTATATTTTAAAACGGAAGCAGATCCAACTACTAATTATGATATTTATTGGTTCACTGAATTGGTTTCAGATTTGACTTTGGGAGTAAATTGTCAGAATATTTACATTATTGTAGATGCTTGTTTTAGTGGTGAAGCAATTGCTTCGATGAAAGACCTTATATCTAAAAAAACATCTGAAAATAATAAGAAAAGGTTTGTTGTGTTTACATCAAGTGGTGAAACACAAACATCAAGAGAGGATATTACGAAATTTCCGAATGGCGTTTTTACACATTTTCTATTAGAAGGGGCGAAGAATGGAAATGCGGATTTTGATAATAATGGAGAAATAACATTTAATGAAATGCATCAATATATTAATACAACACTAGAAAAAACGGATTACCCACAACGATCAGAATTATTATTACCTGATGATGAAAATCCGCCCGTTTTTCTTTATATAAATAAATAAGTAATGAATAAAACTACTAGTATTCCTTTTTATATATTTTTCTTTTCGTTTTGGTTAACGATGAATCCGCTATTATATAGTCAAACTGGTTTTAGGCAAACACCTGTTTCAGACTCTAATTTTCAAAATACTAAATTAGCTAAGTTTAAAGCTGAAAAATTTATTTATGATAGTTTTAGTTTAAAACGCTTTTGTCCAAAACCACGTAATCAAGGGAAACTCAAAATCTGTATACCAATGGCAACCGCTTATAGTGCTGGTACGATTTTAGTAGCCCAACGAAATAATTGGACAGATAGAGATGAAATTAATGAATATGCCTTATCTCCATTTTTTTTATACTCCGAAATTGTTAATCCAGGTCCGTTAGAGTGTAATACAGATCTAGAATTTTCAGAAGTTTTTAATGCCTTTAAAGAAGGAAGTTGTCTATATAAAGATTATTCAGAACTAAAAGATGCGAATAATCCTAGAATACCTTGCTATGACCCCATAAAGAATGAAAGAAAATTAGAAGCTCAAAGTTATCAGCTAGAAAGTTATTCTGCATTATTCAAAATAAATCAACAAAATTCTGATGAAACAATAATAAATTTGCAACGAAAACTTTTAGAAGGAAAACCCATTGTCGTTGGATTGAATTTAGATCAATCCTACACAAAAGATGTTTTTAAAATTGTAGAACTTGAAGGTATTACAGAAGAAGATGGTATTGGGCATGCTGTCACTATCATTGGTTATAAAAGAAATGAAGGAACTAGAGAAATTTCCTTTCAAATCATGGATAGTTGGGGAACAAATTTTAGAGATGAAGGCTTTTGGTGGATAACAGGGGAGGAGTTGAAAAAAAGCTTACAATATGCCTATGAAATTAATTTGAAGGAAAATACTCTATTAGAATTAGTTGATCCAGATAACAATTTTAAGCTTCATTCTTTACCGATAGGTTTTAATAAGTCTAAGTATCAATATGAAATTGATAAACAAAAATGGATGAAAGACACTTTGTTGTTTTCTACCCATTGCAAACACTTTTCTAATAATGGTTATCTCTATATGCTATATTATTCTCCAAATGAAGTACCTAATTACAGTTATTTTGAAATGGGAATGACAAAAGGTTATTTAATAGATAAAGATAAAAATATTTTTATTCCCTCTAAAGATAAATTAGATTTTATCACAAAAGATGGGGATGATTATATTATATTTTTATATTCACTTCAACCAATAATTGATATGAATAAATACTTAAAAGAGCTTAATCAGTGCGGAAACGAATTAATATATACAGATTTAAAAAAAGTATTTCAAAATAATTTGAAGCTAAATATAAACTATTTAGAAACGAGAATAGGTTTTAGAATGCCTAGTAATGATAATCAAAACGAAAAATATATAATCCCGATTATCATAAAATTTAAAGGATAAATACTTAAAAATATTGGTTCTTTGACAATTTTTGCCAGAACTGAATTTTATCAATTCAAACAAATGTATAATTGTTTGAAAATCAAAGGTTAGATAGGAGGCACTTTCAAAGCGCCTCCTATCTTTGGCAAAATTGTCAATGAACCAAAATATTTATCCTTTTTTTAATAGACATTCTTAAGATAGATTAATACAATTTTCAATTTGCTTTTAATATGCCTTTTAGTTTTTTAACACCTTCTGGATAATAGGAGATAGCTTCTAACTGATTGATTAATTTCAGGCTTTCCTTTTTGTTTTTTGATAATAAATTTAAATAAGCCTTGCACCAAATTATTTCATTTTGAAGTGAAATATTATTTTCCAAAAGAGATAGTTTATCTAGCATTACTATGCGGTTGATTCGAGGTTCTGAAAGTAGATCAATAACTAGATCAAAAAATACCAACTCTTGATTAGTAGGTTGATTTTCAATCGCTTCTCTAATTAATTTTTTCGCTTTTACATAATTAGTATCGATTAATGCTACTTGTATCATCGGGGATATTTGTAAATGTTTAGAAGTATCTAAATGTATAAAAAACACCGACTTCTTTTTATTAGAAGCTCCAAATGTTTGAGGAGCAATTTTTCCATTTAGTGCGAAAACGCGCTTCTTTTGAGTTGGTTGATTTTTATCTTTTAGGTTTGGAACAGGAGCTTTAGGCGGTGGAGGAGTTATTTTATCCTGTATTTTTATAGGAGAGGCTTTACCTGGTTTACTTTCGCCCATTGTATCTTTCTGTTCGTCTGTTCGATGGTTATTTATTGAATCTTGTTCTTTTGAATTATCTATGGGTTGTTTTTTTATTATTGTGATGTCCTCTTTATTTGTTGGAGGTGGTGTGTAATCGAATAATGAAGCTATTAATCCAATAGAGATTATTGTTATAGCTGAGATTACTATATTTCTTAAAAATGCTTTTCTTCGTCTTCTTTTATCTACTTGGTCAAATCTTTTTCTAAGCAATGCTGACTCATGTAGTTTTTTAGGTTGTTGATTTATTGTTGTATTTTTTAAAGTTTTCATTTCGTTCTTTTTTATTTTTAATAAAGTTATTTTCCCTAAATCTTCTTCTTAATTACCTTTATCTTGAACCTTTTTGTGTGGCTTTATTCCCGAAAAAGAAATCACGTAACCAATCATAAATTGGATCTTTAAGGTCAGGCTCTTTTATTAAAATTTCATCAATAACTTTTTGTACTCTCTTTTTATTTTTATAAAATTTTGTCTTAGCAACATGTTCATTTTTATAGTTTCTCATTTTGGCAATCTCTTTATAGGATTTATTTTGTGCCCTTAATTGAACGAAGGTTTTATATTCTGGTGTTATTGCTTTTTCTATCTGTTCTTTTGCCCAATTAATGTTTGTAGGTTGATCCTCTTTAAAATTATTACTTTCTTTATTTTTACCTAGCCGTTCCATTTCTAGTAAAAGTTTAGAATCTCTAGCTTGTTTATTTTTTTGATCTCGATCTTTATTTCGTTGTTGATTAAAACACGCCCCTTTTATAAAATTCACTAAAGAACTTCTTCGCGGATTTAATATTTTTAGTTGCGCTTTTTCTAATAAATCTGAAAAAACAAGATGAAATAAGCTTTCTATATCTTTAGTTTTTGAAGTATTCGGTCGAACTATCTCTTTTTTAATATATTCATATAACTGACCTGTAAGCTCGTTTTCATAATAAAAAATGTGATTTTCATATCCACTAATAATATATGCCTTAAAAGGAATGAAAATATAGTCTTCATAAGGAAGAATATCTTGGCGTAATTTTTCTGAAAAATCTATAAAAAAATCGCTAAAAATACTGATACTAGTCTCTTTTAAACTTCTTCTCTTCTGCTCTTTTTTTAGATTCCAGCCCTGAAAAAATTTAGATAAAAACTTTAAAAAATCCATTCGATTAGAAGAAGCAGTAAGTTCGTGATAAATTTCTTCATAAAAATTATGAGCTAAATCTACCTTAGGATACTTTAATAGTTGATACCAACAATTATTTAATGCAAACTCCTTTTCTTTCTTTGTCCAATGCTTAGGTAAGGCATTTTGTTTTTCTAAAATTAAAACATGAAGGTCGTTAGCTGTTTTTAGTAAAACATTGGCATCTTCTATTTTTCCACCTAATGTAAGTACTTTTTTAATCACTATTTTTGAAATTGATTCATATAGTTCATTTATTTCTTTCATCTTAATGTAGTTGTTTTGTAGATTCGTAATTAGGCTTGGTTATACAGGTGGTTTTGGTCTAACCATAGTTTGAATTCAAGTTTAGGTATCGGAATTAATCAAAAGTAACCCTTGAAATTATTTTTTTAATAATTATTTTTCATTTGAGTAGCATAATTGGATAATAATTGAAAGTTGTTTGATATTTTGTTACAGTGTAGCAGTAATAATCATTAAAATTTATATCAATTTTAATTGGTTCATTGACAATTTTTGCAATTTTCGTCCAACGGGTCATGACCCATTGCTACAAGACACTGAAAAAAATGAGGCATGACCCATTGAATGTATTGAAATGTTCATTTTAGCAAAAATTGTCAATAAACTCTTTAATTAGATGATTTTTTATAATAAAATCTTAACTCGTCCGCTCCGATAGGAACTACTTTAGAAGGTGTTTTATTTATTTTAGGTGCTAAAATACCACTACCTAGCCATTTATTCCCCGTGAAAACGCGTGCTTCATCCCAAAGATCAGCATCAATGAAGCTTTGCAATGTTTTTGCTCCACCCTCTACAATCATCGAACCTATCTTTTTTTGGTATAAATAGGCTAATAATTGTTTTAAAAAATCATTTTTAAAATCTAATTCTACATATTCGATAGATGAAATCTTATGAATTGGTGCTTGTTCACAAACTAAAATAGTAGGTGTATCAGGGGTGAAAATTTTCAAATTATTTGGCAAATCAGCCTTTCGATTAATGATAATTCGAGTAGGTGAATTGCCAAAGTATAGTCGATTAGTAAGTTGAGGATTATCAATTAAAGCGGTATTTCGACCAATCAAAATTCCGTCTTCTTCCTTCCGCCATTTATGAACAAGGCGTTTAGAAATGGCATTTGTAAACCAAACTTGTTCATCATTTTTGCCCATAAAACCATCTTTAGATTGAGCAAATTTTAAAATAATATAAGGGCGTTGATGTTTTACATTAGTTAAAAAACGCCTAGCAGTGAACGCGCCTTCCGTCGTCAAAATCCCTGTAACTACCTCAATTCCATGATTTTGTAGTTTTTGAATGCTTTTTCCTGCCACTTCTGGAAAAGGATCAAGCAAGCTAATCACAACGCGTGGAACTTGGTGTTTGAGAATGAGGTTGACGCAAGGCGGTGTTTTGCCAAAATGAAAACAAGGTTCAAGAGAAACATAAACTGTCGAGGCTTTGAGTAAAGGCAGATGTTCGGATTTTACGCTTTTAAAAGCATTGACTTCTGCATGTCCTTCGCCGTATTTTTCATGATAACCTTCTCCGATGATTTGCTCCTTATGGACAATTACACAACCAACCACAGGATTAGTTTTTGTAGCTCCTAATCCTAAATTTGCAATCTGAAAACAGCGTTTTATATATTGTTCGTCTCTTGTTAACCCTTTAGTTTTGATCATTTATTTTGCCATTGTTGCATTAACTTATCAATGCCTTCCCATTTATCATTCTTACTATAAAAACTAGATTTTCCTGTAAAAGTTTTCACTTTCTTAGCATAAATCAACGCGTTTTTATAATCTTTATTAAGCGCATATAATTTGGCTTTTGTCCAATATAAATGACCTAAAATATAATCTCTAGGATAATATTGTTTATTCCACTCACCTTCGACTTTTGATAATTCTTCACTTTTATCTAACCATTTCTTAGCTAAATCTAGTTTTTTCTTTTGTTCAACCAAATATTCACCGCCTTGTAGGTAAGAAACCCATTTAATGTCTTCATTTACTCCTTTAGCATTTTCCTCTATTTTGTTTTCCAGCGTTTTGAAATAATCGATCCGAACACCAAATTCAATTTTGATCTTACCCCATAATAAGGCAATTGTTGCATCATTAAAACCTCGATTAGTAATACGATAAGTCAAATTCTCTGTGAAATCATTATTGATTGGCAAAACCTCAATTCTCACGGCATCATCTGCTTTGTCATAGCGAAACGAACCCCATTGATTGTGTTTTTTACTCAAAATAATATACCAAGATGTACTATTTCGAGGTAAAATAAACAAAGCGTATTTGCCTTTTGCTAAATCTTTACCATTGACTTTTACATCTTCACTGAATTCGACAGTTGTTGCATTATTTGCGCCAGCTCGCCAAATTTCATCAAAAGGAACTAATGATCCCCAAATTTCTCGATTTTTTACGCGCGGACTGCCATATTCTATTTTAATATCTGTAAATCCAATCTTTTGTGAAATGGTTTTATCTGGACTCGTCCGAGGTATTAATCCAATTTGATATTGAGCAAAAGAAGTGAAAAATGAAGAGAGGAAGAAGAGTAGAAATATATTTTTCATTAGTTTAATTTTTGTTAAAATAAAAAAAGTAGAATAGATCAGTAAGTCTATTCTACTTTTAAAACGTTATAAATAATGAAAATCTTTTATATTATGTTTTTTTTCAATTAAAAAATGATTCATCTTATAATATTTCAGTAGGTTAAATGCTGAAATATTGATTTTAAATTAATTTGATCTACGATTATCTCTAAATCTAAAAAAACGACTATTCTTAAAAAAAGAATTTTATTTATGTAATTCTATAAAATCAATGACTTTACTTGAAAATAAATCCGCTTCGTTATCCATCGGAGAATGCCCTGAATGCTCAAAAATAACTAATTCTTTATCCGTCGAACTCACTCGATCATAAGCCGAAACACCCAAAGATGGAGGAACAACAAAATCGTATTTTCCCCAAAGAAAAATCGAAGGAATAGTGATTTTATGCAATTCATTGGTCATAGAGGCTTGTTCTGTTTCTTCAAAAATAGCATTAGCAGTTGAAGTACCAGCCGTTAAACCTGCGACACTAGCAATAGGCGAAGTTAGTAAACCGTGACTAGCTGTACCGCCTTCACTTTCAGTGATTTGTGATAAAATACCTTCTGCTTGATGACCATAGCCATTAATTTGACCACCTTCGTCAGAGGAAATATTATTAGTGTCAACACTATTCGCAAAATCGACGATTTCTTGCCATGTTTCAACATTATTACTAGCTGCAATCTCTTGATTACCAATTTCAATGAATAGTTTTATCGCTTCTTTATTCAATAAAGGAATATCGTGTGCACCATCAACTTCCATCCAACCTTTGATTTCATTTTGGAGGTTAGTATTTAATAAAGCATGAGTTCCTGTCGTGCCGCCCCAACTATGCCCCATCAAAAAAAGACTAATATCTTGCCCATATTTTTGCTTTAAAAATTTTGCTAAAGCGTAAATGTCATCCGAAAATTGCTGTAAAGTCACATCCTCCGCACTATAACTGCCTTGTGAAGCACCTTGACCGCGTTGATCCAAATAAACCATA
>CAKZLL010000389.1 GCA_937125475.1 uncultured Saprospiraceae bacterium
GAAACTAGGAAAACTACTAAATGGGGGTCAGCAAAAATCCATTAATGGAGGATCAATAGGGTGTAACATCTTCCTTTGTACAGCAGATAGCGAAGGGTGTCCATGTTATGGAAATCCAAACAGTCCAGATGGAAGAGGATGTTGTATGGATGGAATGTGTACTGATTAAATAAACTTACATCTATAAACCATAGAGTAAAGACATTAAATATCTCAGTAAAAAATAGTACTGGAGGCACTTTTACCTTTTGTGTAAAATGCTATGATCAATATGTACTGCGCTTTTATAAAAAATAAAGTTGTAAGAGATTGTTTTGATAACTGCCAACAAACCATGTGTTGATATTTATTTTATACATCACACAAATTGTTAGGATAGATATATGATGTGTATCTCTAAATAATTCATCAAAAACCATTCACTCATAAATATAACCATTATGTTAAAAAAGATTTTAAATTTAAACGGAGTTCAAAAACTGAACAACAAAGAGCAAAGAGAAATTAAAGGAGGTCTAGATGATTCTAGATGCCCTATCTATACAGCAAGAGAATGTAGAGCTTGTGGTGGCTTTCCTCTTAGTAACGGATGCTGCTTAGGTACTCAAGCGGTACATTCATGTCTTACTAGTGGAGGTGTAGGTTAATTCTTTATAAAATAAATAATGCCAAGGCTTATAAAAACCTTGGCATTATTATATATCAATTATTGTTTAAACCTAATTAACTCTTCACATCCAGCGCATCTCTAAGCGCATTTCCTACGAGCATAAATGCCATGACGAGTAACATAATAGCAAGCCCAGGAATGACAGCCAGATACGGTTTTCCTAATATAATATAGCTATAATGATCTTTAATCATCGCTCCCCAACTTGGCATAGGGGGCTGTGCTCCTATACCTAAAAAACTTAGTCCGCTTTCTATAAGAATGGCTCCCGCAAAATTTGCCGCCGAAATCACAATAAGTGGCGCCATAATATTAGGCAAAATATGTCTTGTTATAATACGACCATGCGTATATCCAAGTGCCTTTGCTGCGGTTACGTATTGCATTTGCTTCACGCCCATTACCTGCCCTCTTACTACACGAGCTACCTCAACCCACATTGTGAGTCCTACGGCTATAAATACCTGCCAGAATCCTTTTCCTAAGGCTAATGTAATAGCAATCACAAGTAATAATGTAGGGATCGACCAAGTGACATTAATAATCCACATAATCACGGCATCCACTTTTCCTCCAAAGTAACCTGCTAATGACCCCATAAATAGCCCTATAATGAGCGAAATGAAAACTGCCACAAATCCTATAGAAAATGAAATACGAGCCCCTACAAACGTCCTGCTTAATAAATCTCTTCCGTATTTATCTGTTCCTAGTAAAAATTTTCTAGAGGTTATATTCGCTTTCGCGAAAGCGTATATAGACAAAGTTATGTATCATTCTACAAAACGAGTAAAAAGAAAACCGCTCTAACACCTTCGTGGTTTTGATCTACGATTACAAAAAATTATTTTAAAAATGAGTTGTAATCACTTATTCCTATAATATTTTAATATTTCCTTATCATTTTAGAATACTAATTTGTATTAGCTTTATGTAAAAATGATATTTTATGTCGCTTGAAGACACACTTTTTCACAAGAAGCTTTTTATAAAAAATTATAGGAATGTAATCAATTATTAATATCAACCTTACCTCATAATCATATGGCAATAAAACCTAAACTATATTTCCTATTATTTATAGTATTCTCTTTCTATCAATCAATAATTTTTGCACAAGAAGAAGAAAAAACAAAAATAGATTGGACTAGCTATTCTCAAAGAATTGATATCTCTAATAAGAAAGGTTTAGAGTTTAGATTTTCTGCCTATGTAAGGATAGGTGACCTTAAACAAAATGGAATTCCAGCTATATGGCTCAGAATTGATGACAATGAAGGGCAACCTGGTTTCTTCTATAACACTATAAAAAACAGAAGTTATGTACCTTCAGGTAACTGGAAACAGTTAGAGATTAAAGGTACAATAGATGAAGATGCTAAATACTTATACATTGGAGCTTTCTGCATATACAATGGAGATTTTTATTTTGATGATTTTAAACTTGAAATCAAATCTAAAGAAGGAACATGGAAAGTTGAAAATATTAATAATGCTGGTTTTGAAGAAAAAAGTTCACTTGACAAGTGGAATTGGGGTATAGGAGTTAAATCAAGTAATTTTACTAAGATTGAAAATTTTGAAAAGAACTACTCTACGCATAGACCATTTCAAAATCAACATTCTCTTCATATACAGGGTCGTAGTATATCACGAAGCAATCTTTTTTTCGACAATTTCAAGAATGATGAATCCTTTATTTGGTTTAGTCAAGGAAAAAGAAATAATCATGACATAAAAATAGACTCTATTATAAAATATAAAGGTGATTATTCCTTATTAATGCAATTTTCTAAAAATCAAGAAACTACTTGTAACACAGAACAACATTATACTTCAGCCGCCAGTTCAATAAAAGGCAATTTTAAAGACAAAGAAATAAAGTTAACTGGATATATTAAATCAGAAAACTTAAAAGATAATGGCCAAACTGGATTATGGATTCGAGCTGATCCTCATATACAAACTGGATTTAAAAACATGATAAATGAGGTTATAAGTAGTAATTCTGATTGGACTAAATATGAGGTAGTAATAATACCACATATTGATACTTTTAATCTACACTTTGGAACATTATTTTCTGGGCAAGGCAAAATATGGGTAGACAACTTAGAACTAAGTATAGATGGTATACCGATACAACTTTATGAAAATAATTTACATCAAGAAAAATGGTTGCAAAAATATTATAAAGCGAACATTATCAAAATAGAAGCTTTAATGACTTCTAATAATGAGAAAAAACAACAAAAACTAAACCTAGCTATATCATATTGTAATGAGGCAATTGATTTAGTGAACAATGGCAATTTAAAAGAAAAGTTGATAAGTCTTTACATAACTAAAGCGAGTATTTATTCATTATATGATGACAACTCATTTCACATAGAAAAAGCTATAAACAATTATTTTAAAGCTTTAGAATTAGCAGAATCATATAATGATTTGAACAGCACTTTTATTATACTTTCAGAAATGGCTCTTTTTTATCATCACAGTGATTATCATAACGAGTCAACCAAAATTCTTAAACAACTCATTTCTAAGATAGATTCATTAAAAATTTTGAAACCAGAATCTTACAAAATATTCACAAAACAACATTATAGCGAATTACCTAAAATTTATGACATTATTGTCCACAACTATATAAAGTTAAAAGATGCAAAAAACGCAGAATATTATAACAATCTTTTTTTAAAGAGTTTCAAAAATAATAGAAGTTTAGAGTATAGAAGATTATTATCCATATTTTATGTAAGCCAAGGTGATATAGATGTATTAAAACTTAATTATACTGAAGCTAATAAAAATTACCAGAAAGCCAGAGAACTAATTGATAGTAAATGTGATAACTGGGGGGTGTTAACTTCTATTTATTATTCTTTAGGCAAAGTAGCATACCTACTTGAAAACTATAAAAAGTCTTACCAAATCTTAGAGGAAGGATTAACACTTGGAAGAAGCGAATATGAAATTGCTACTATGTACGAAGATTATTTCTTTTATTTAGCTAAATCTTACGCTAATGAAAATAATTTAAAAACTGCTGCAAAATATTTCGAAATGCACTCTGAGTACTCTTCGTCTCTTGAAAAAAAAGAAGATACAATTGCAATAGCATTACGAAAAAAAGAAGTAGAAATCAGTCTTAATGAGAAAAATATATTAGAGCTAAAAAAACAAAAAAGTGAAGATTATCTTTTATGGACATCTGCTTTTTTCTGTTTTTTCACTGTTTGTGGCATATATCAGTTTAGAATATCTAAAAAGAAAAATGAAAAAAAATTCAAAGCTATATTAGAAGAAATTCAAAATAGAGATCAAAAAATATCTTTATTAAAAATTAAAGAAAATTCACCAAAATCTGTTTTAGATATTAATACCGAAACCATTACCAAAATAATAAAAGGACTACAAAACTTAGAAGAAAAACATTACTTTTTAAAAAGCGAATGTAATACTGTTAATGTAGCCAAAAAACTAAAAACGAATACGACCTATTTATCTAAAGTTATTTCTTCACATTATCACACTAACTTTAATAGTTATATCAATGACCTTAGAATTAACTATGCACTATCTAGATTAAAAGAAGACATTCAGTTTAGACACTATTCTATACAATCTATATCAGAAGAATTAGGGTATAAAAGTCCAGATTCTTTTACTAAATATTTCAAAAAACATACTGGATTACTCCCTTCTTACTTTATAAAAAAGCTAAACACAAATAAGTCTTAATTATTTGAAAATAAGAATATTAAACTTTAAAACATGTGCCCGAAATTTAGAAAATTAGGGTTGTAGTTGTTGTTTTCAACATTTTTTTAATAGTAATTTATGGTATAAATCATTCAAATACCATGCATAAATTACTATTACATTTTATAAGTTTATTTCTCTTCTTTTTAAACAAAAATTCACACGTCAATGGTTCTTCTTTAGAATCAACTATAGTGATGCTCCAATAGAAAATAAAGCCCTTTTAGGTCATCCAGAAATAGCTACCAAAAAAATCTCCAAGCAAACAGATAGCTATCCTAAACCTTCCAATAATATTCTTCAGGTAGAGCTATTAGTACATCCAATTAAATAGACACCATTGAACTATTTAAAGATCAACATATCAATATCTCCAACCTTCAAAAGGAAATGTACGTCATTAAAATCCAAACAAATAATAATAATATCAAACAATAAATTCATTTAAAACTTTAAACTTATGAAAAAATTAATAGCGCTTATCGCATTACTCATTGTAAGCATTACAACAACAGCACAAAACACGCTTCCTCAAAATGGAAATGTAGGAATAAACACTACGACACCAACTCAAGAGCTAGAAGTAAATGGAATTACAAAAACAAATCAATTAATCGTTGGAGATACGAATGCGATCCCATTCTTTGTAAGTGCATGGCTTGAAGGTGGTTTTTCTTCGCAATTATTTCTTAATTCTTCATCTAGTCCAATTGACAAAAGACTTTGGGCATTATCTGCAATAAACGGAAGTTTTAAAATTTTTAGTGAAGCCGATGATTTCTCTACTGTAAATGAAGCATTTGTTATCAATAGAGGCACTGGAGTAGATATATCAAACGTCTTATTCCCCAGCGGAAATGTTGGCATAGGAACTTCTTCTTTTATTGATGGGACTGATACATATCGTCTCTCTGTAGATGGAAAAATTAGAGCACACGGAGTTAAAGTATACACAACTTGGGCTGACTATGTATTTAAAGATAATTATATACTAAAACCTTTAGATGAAGTTGAAGATTTCATTCTGCAAAATGGGCATTTACCTAATGTTCCTTCTGAAGCCGAAGTTCTTAAAAATGGTATTGAATTAGGAGCGATGAACGCTAAATTATTGGAAAAGATAGAGGAATTGACTTTATATATTATAGAACAAAACAAAAAGATTAATGATATACAATCAGAAATAAACAGCTTAAAAAATGAATAATCATATATCTATTAAACCACTCATTGTAAGCATGTTATTATTTTTATTTTCTAACGCTTACTCTCAAAATGATATAAATACATATTATATATATATGTCAGATAATTCAGGAAATGGAACTGAATTTAAAACAGAAAACGATAAGGCTAATTATATTGGGAATAATCAAGAGTTAAAGACATTCTTTGCTGCATACGAAATAAAAGATTTTTACCAAGCATTTGCAGAAATTCCTGATACTGAAATACAAAAAGTATTTGTACTTAAAACAACAGATATAACTTTACCTAATAAAATGCTAGAAAATTTCTCTTCATATTATAAAAGATTTGAAGATATATCAATTGGTGCAATTCCTCTTAACGAATTTTATCCGAATGACTATGGTACAACTAGTCCAATTATAAACTTGGGCGCAAACGCTAGCAGAAAAGATTTAGATTACATTAGCGCTCCAAAAGCTTGGTTCATTACTACTGGTAACCCTAATATTATTATTGGAATATCTGACACTTCCGTAGATAATGCGCTTAGAGATTTAACAAAAACCGATTTTATTCAAGGATATAACCCTATATCTGGATCGAGACACGGAACAAATGTTGCCGCACTGGCAGCTGCAGATGGAAGTAACCAGCACGGAAGTGTAGGTGTTTGTTATGATTGTGATATTTTAGCTTCAGATATTGGTTTTGGTATAGCATCATCAGATTTCACGCTTTCAAATCTCTATAAACTAGCTAACGAAGGTGCTCATGTAATTAATATGAGTTGGCATAATGGCACTGGTTACGGTCCAGATGGTCATGGTTTTCGATTAGTAGAACAGCAAATAATTAACTACTGTACTGAAAACTTCGGAACTATTTTTGTGGCAGCAGCGGGAAATCGTAATTCTTTTTCTACACCAGATTTACACCATACTTATGATGATTCTGATATTCCTCTAACACCTTTCGGTATCTTATATGTATATCCTGCTTCTTATGATAATGTTATTTCAGTAGGGACTGTTAATGCTAAATATCCAGAATTAAATTCAGATTCATATTGTTGTGGGCCAAATTCACTTTATGACTCCATATATCTTAATATAGAAGACTCGGTATCTCCTAACGTAGATGGCACAGATATAAATAATCCTGTTGCAATTTCAGGAAGTAATGGTTGGAGGTTAGTGACTATGAATACAGTTAACCCTAAAGTTGACATTTTAGCACCTAGTTATAACCAATTTGAATATTATAATTATGAAAATGGGAACCCAAATTATTATGGAGGGGGAACCTCTTATGCCGCTCCAATGATTAGTGGAACAATAGGACTAATGTTAAGTTTAAACTCTTGCTTATCTTCTTCCGAAGTAAAAAATATAATACAACTAACTTCAAAAGATGTAGAGCACATGCCTATGAACATTGATTTTTTTGGACTTATAGGCTCAGGTAAATTAGAAACAGGCAATGCTGTAGAGTTTGTAGATGAAATGCAAAAGTATGATGGATTAGCAGTCATTAAAGACCATCGATTTTATCGCTACGATTTCAGTCTTGAAAAATTCAACAATGATCTTCTTATAGAAAATGTTCAGTTTGTAGATAATACCACAGTCGATTTTAAAGCAAAAAACAGTATTGAACTTACCGAAGGGACAACTTTAGATCCAGGAGTTAATGGGTATATCGATTTGAATACAGATACAACCATTAATGATGTGTGTGTTCCTACTAACGCAGCAAGAAGTGCTGCTGCTTCAGAGAATGAAAGTGAAAATGATATTCGCGTTGAAAGTGATATCCTTATCTACCCTAATCCAACTCGTGATATACTTCAACTACAATTACTAGGTCAAAATGATGAGATAGCATCTGTTCAAATCTATAATATCCATGGTCATCTAATTTCTGAAGTAACCTCTTTAGAAAATAACAGCTTGAATATTTCAGGATTTAAAAAAGGAATATATCTATTAAAAGTACACACGAAAAACAAGAACTCTTTTACTGAAAAAATCATCAAAATGTAAGCTTCTTATATCAGTATAAAAGAGAAATAATTTAATTTAAAAACAATTAACATCATGAAAAAGAAAAAAATCAAACTTCATTTCGATAAAAAAGTAATCTCTAACCTGACTAAAATTAAAGGAAGTAACGTAATAGGAGGCGGAGCGATTTCTAACGCTCCTGATGCTCAAAGTATATGCTTATGCGGTCCAGCAGAAACAGGAGCACAATCATGTGGTGAAGTATGTCTTCCTCCTTACTCTATAGCTTGGGCTTGCGCTAACAAATCAAAACACCCTGCGGCTTGTCCTTTTATAAGTCTAGAAAATTGCTAAATTAATTAGTAATAAACCACTTCATTTTAAATTATAATGTCATAGACACCCTATACTAAAGGACTACAACTATTAATAAGCTTACTCCTATTAATATAGTACACTATTTTAAAAAGAAAGAGGAGGCTACCCTATTTATGGTAGTCTCTTTTTTTAACTCTTCACATCCAGTGCATCTCTAAGCGCATTTCCTACGAGCATAAATGCCATGACGAGTAACATAATAGCAAGCCCAGGAATGACAGCCAG
>CAKZLL010000390.1 GCA_937125475.1 uncultured Saprospiraceae bacterium
AACATCATCCGCCAAGGCTCTAAGATCCTCCTCAGTTTCTGA
The DNA here is from genome assembly GCA_937125475.1 of uncultured Saprospiraceae bacterium. Lineage (GTDB taxonomy): Bacteria > Bacteroidota > Bacteroidia > Chitinophagales > Saprospiraceae > CAKZLL01. The sequence continues at coordinate 43 of CAKZLL010000390.1, forward strand.
GCCATTTATTATCGCAATACTATTTCGATTGCGTCGAATAATATTCGGGTATTTTCCAAAATAAGCCTCGAAATATCGCGCGGTATTATTACTTCCTGTCGCAATAATCGCTTCAAATCCTTTCATTCGTTCTACAAAAGAGAAATAATTCGCTGCATTTGGAGCAATCTCTGTTAATACTTTTATCAAATGTGGAATAAGATGCTTGTCTTTATCCGAAGTTTTGATCACACTATGATGTCCTGCCGCAAAAACATTCATCACATCTTGAAAACCGACCAAAGGAATATTTCCTGCCAGAATTAAACCAATCTTTTTTGGAGCATTTTCGCTAGGAATAGTGTAATCCTTTACCCACTTTTCCATTTTTTCCTTATTCAAAAACGCATGCTGGATATTAGAAAGTGCTTTTTTAGTGTTTTCTACTGTAAACCAAGCATTATTTACCTTCGCTTGACGAATAACAAATTCTAAACGTCCTTCCATTCGTCCTATATAATCTCCTAAGCCTGCCAATGCTGCAATTCTTTCCTGTAATGTCATGCTCTAATTTTAACTATTCCTATTTCTTAACCATACAATTAATACACAAAATTACCATTTTAAACCCAAAACCATTCAGCAAATTCTCAATTTCGTTATAAAATATTCACTTCATTCCCTCTTGCCTTATCAAAAGACATATTTTTGTTTTATTTTTGCAACTTAATTCGAGGAAAAAACATTATATCTAATAGGTTGTATTCTAAAATAGTTTTGTATGAAACTATTTTATTGAGAATAAAGTCTAATATAAGGGATAAGGAAATAAATCACCTATCCAAAATTGTGTAATGAATTTTACTTTTCACTAAAATTCATAGCAAGATGAGGAGATTATTTTTTGCGTGCTTCCTAACCTCATTATTAAAAAAATTTAGTTTAGAATTTATTTTAAATAAAAAATCAGATGGCAATTATAATAACAGATCAGTGTATAAATTGTGGGGCTTGTGAGCCAGAATGCCCAAATAATGCAATTTATGAAGGTGGGGCAGAATGGAGTTATTCAGAAGGAACAGAATTAAAAGGCATAACAAAATTGGTTGACGGAAGAACTGTCGATGCCAATCATATGAACGAGCCTATTGATCCTGATATCTATTATATTGTTCCTGATAAATGTACTGAATGCATGGGATTTCATGAAGAGCCACAATGTGCAGCAGTTTGTCCTGTAGATTGTTGTGTTGATGATCCTGATAGACCAGAAGAAGACGATGTACTTTTAGCACGTCAAGCATATTTGCATAATGAAATGGCTTAATTTATTTGTGTTTGCACAAGGACATTTTTTCTATTTTTTTTGAAAAAAAAGATAAAAAAGCGTTGTTTCGTACTGAAGCAGCGCTTTTTCTATACAATCTCTTGACTAACTCAAATGAATAAAACGACAAAAAATATTGGTCAAATTAATGGTAAGCTCCTCATTTTTGGAGGTGTTTATAGCAATTTACAAGCCCTTGAAGCCATTCAAAAAATAGCCCAAAAAGAAGCTATTCCACCGAGAAATATTATTTGTACAGGCGATATAGTCGCGTATTGTGCTCAACCTGAGGCTTGTATTCAAGTGATCCGAGATTGGGATATTCATTCAATTTTAGGTAATGTTGAAATACAATTACGCGACAATTTAGACGATTGTGGTTGTAATTTTGATGATGGTTCTCGATGTGATGTTTTTTCTCGTCAATGGTTTCCTTACGCACAATCAAAAGTTAGTCAAGCCTCTAAAAATTGGTTTCATCAATTACCAGATCACCTTACTTTTGACTATGCTAATAAAAAATGTTTGGTTGTTCATGGTAGTTTTTTTGAAACATCAGGTTTTATTTTTCGATCAACCGATTGGGCTATTAAGCAAAAAAATTTTGATGCGACACAAGCAGACATTATTTTGGGTGGGCATTGTGGCTTGCCTTTCTCAGATATTCAGAATGAAAAATATTGGCTTAATCCAGGCGTGATTGGCATGCCTGCTAATAATGGTCAGACATCCGTTTGGTATATGATTTTGAATGATGAACCTTTTTCTTTTCAACATCACGTATTAAATTATGATTATCAAACTGCGGCTCAACTTATGAATGAGAATCAGCTATTGCCTCAATATGCGCATACTTTACAAACAGGAATTTGGGACAATTGCGATATTCTTCCAGTACTAGAAACTCAGCAACAAGGCAAACCGATTATTTTTTAACTCAATGTTTTTATAAAAGCTACTTTATTTTCTTAACACTTTTTTATCTTCGTCTTCACAACCTAATCTTTAATTACTCTTTTAGGGAGCGCGCAAAAAATAATCTACCCATCTTGCTATGAATTTTACTTTTTACTGCGTTGCCTTTTTCTTGCATAGCTCACTATGTGGCGTAAAAAGCGCCTTGTAAAAAATAAAATTCATTACACAATTTGGGGTAGGTTATTTATTTACTTGTCCCTTAATTTTAAAAATTATGTCTCCAACTACAGGTATTATTGTTGGTATTTCCATTTTAGCAGGTCGCTTCATTTATCATTTTCTGAAAGAAAGAAATGCTGATATCTCCTCTAGCAAATTCGAAGCTTATACCATGAACTCCCAACATTTGAAAGATATTAAGGCATTATTAGAACAGAAAAAGTATAATTTAGTAGAACTAGAAATATCAAATTTATCTGCTGATAAGTTATCTCAATTAGCCGATTATATAGGTTTATTTTTCCAAGAAACAGATTTTGAAGATTGGCTAAACAATAGTACAAATTCAAATATTCCCCACTTATTTTTAGGTGTTCATTACGATTTTCTAGGCTGGCAAGCGCGATCTCATCAAAGAGCTAGTGAAGTTTCTCATAATCAAGCTGTAAGTTTTCATGAGTATCAGAATAAAGCAAGAAGGCAATACAATAAAGTAGATGAAAATAGCCCTTTTATGACGGAAGTTCATAGCCGTCTAATTAGAATATACAAATCTTTAGGGCAAAGACAATTAGCTATGTCTCATTTTCAACACGCTATTGCCGCTAATCCTAATCATTTAGCAGCTTACGCTAATTGTTCTGAAATGGTTCAACCCAAATGGGGCGGAAGTTATGATTCAATAAACAACCTTTTGAATGATCTTCCTGATAATCAGCTAATTAAACAAGTCATTCGATTAAAGCTTACTTGGGATGCTTTAATAATGGAAGATAATTATTTTGGTGGAAAAGTTGAAGAATTACCTAAATTAGCTCACGAAACCATTAAACGAATTGACCAAGAATTATCTACCCAACCACCTCAATCCATACAAAAATTTATCGCTTATATTTATATGTTTTACATCGCAGGCGAACTAAATAATAAAAAACTAGAACAAAAATACTATAACCAAATGAATGGAGCATTTTCTATTTATTCTCATGGTGTTGCGTAAAAATCTATAATCAAAATTAAAAAAATAGCCTATTGAGTTAAATAATCAACTCAATAGGCTATTTCAGTTTATTTCTATTTTACAATAAAAATAATATTTTACCAGCGACCACCGCCACGGTTATTATTACGAGGAGCACGTTCTCTTGCTTCGTTTACTTTGATATCACGACCATCTAAATCACTACCATCCATTTCTTCAATAGCAGCTTCTCCATCTTCTTTGTTTATAAATGTAACAAATCCGAATCCTCTGCTTCTTCCAGTATCTCTATCTGAAATGACTTTGGCTTCACTTACTTCTCCAAATCTTTCAAATGCATCTCTAAGGCTATCGTCATCTGTATCCCATGACAAACTTCCAACAAACAATTTCATAATTCAATTTTGTATAACTAGCTATAAAAATGGTTGTTGTTTTATATTGATTTTTATAACTCATTATGATTATTTAATAATGATTTCACCTTTAACAAATAAAACCATTTAAGCAAAGGTAGTCTTATTTGTTTAAAATAAACTCTTTTATTCGTTTAAAAGATGAATAATTTTATAATTAAAAAAATAAACTATCATCCAATCCAAGTTTTTATTTTTTTTAGTTAAAAATTTAAAAACCTCAATTAAGTTTTTTATTTTGTTTTTAGTTCAATCTCAAAATAATCTAAATGAATATTAAACAAATTGCCAGTAAAATAAAAGGTCATTTACTCTAATTCAACAACTTGACAAATATCAAACCTCCTACTCAATCGGATGAGAAATTACTTATTTTTTCAGCTATGCTAAATTTCTATTTTTTAGTAAAATACAAAAGCCGTGAATAAATAATCATTTATTCACGGCTTTTCAGCAAAATTTTAGTTCAATTTGCCAACTTTCTTACATCAATTTTTTATGCCAAGAACTACTCAAAGGCATTTTCCAAGCAGTATCAAAAGCAGCTTTCGTTTTCACTAAATTATCAAAAACCAAGGTTTCATCAGTAATTGAGCCGTTTTTATATAATTCCATAAATTCCTCTCGATAAGCTGTTTTTACCGTATCCCCATCCAAATAAGCAAAATTCATCCTATCAAACATATCAACACCATATTCACGCTCTAATGATTGAATAAAATGAGTCGATTTGTCAATAGAACAACCGCTTGCACCTGCCTGACTTTCATCTACCATTAACACAATAAAACGATCATAATAAATACTTCCGCTCGCTTTCAATTGATTGCTATGGCTAACCCAGCTCTTGCAAAAAGATTGAATTCTTAAATTTAATGCTATAATTTCTTCTTTTGGAAAAGGCTTACTACTTTGATAAATCCAAACTCGTGAAGTGGCTGATATGGTATTGCTTGCAGTCATTTTTTTATTAATTTTAATTAAAGTATCTTTGCAAAAAATTATAACATTCTTTTACAAATCATCAAAAATATAAGTCTTTTAGTACAATTATCGACGAAAATACTATATTTTTTTGATTAATTAATTTCAAAAAAGTAAATGAATTTAAATATGTTTCAATTTTAGGGACAAGGAAATAAATATCTTACCCAAGATTACGTGATGAATTTTATTTTTTACGTGCTTCCTCAAGAGAATTATTTTGAATTATATCATATAGAAAACGTTTTAACTGACCTAGTTAACATAAAACAATAAAAAATGCAATTAGCAATCATAGATTATAATGCAGGCAATGTACAATCTGTTCTATTTGCTTTAGAACGATTAGGAATTAAGGGAATCTTGACTAATGATATTGATACGATTAAAAACGCTGATAAAGTTATTTTCCCAGGAGTAGGCGAAGCAAGTACTGCTATGAATTATTTGAAAAAGTATAACTTAGAAGATGTTTTACCTAATTTGACACAGCCTTTTTTGGGCATTTGTTTAGGTATGCAATTGATGTGCAAACACTCAGATGAAAATGATACGGATTGTTTAGGTATTTTTGATTTAAATGTTACTAAATTTCCTACTCATACTGACAATCAAAAATTCAAAGTGCCTCAAATTGGCTGGAATCAGTTAGAAAATCCCAAAAGTCCGCTATTTAAAAATATAAAAGAAGGCGATTATGCCTATTTTGTTCATAGTTTTTATGTTCCTAAAAATGATTTTTCAATCGCTAATTCAACTCATTCATTAGAATATTGTGCCGCACTCCATCGAGATAATTTTTATGCAACACAATTTCATCCAGAAAAAAGCGCAAAAGTAGGCGCTCAGATTTTAAAAAACTTCATCGAATTATAATAGACTTTTTGACAACAATCAATCCACATGAAATTAATACCAGCCATCGACCTCATCAATGGTAAATGTGTCCGTTTGACGCAAGGCGATTATTTACAGAAAACCACTTATAACGATAATCCTTTAGAAGTTGCAAAGGCATTTGAAGGCGCAGGAATTGAGCATTTACATCTCGTAGATCTGGATGGTGCTAAAGCTGGAGCGGTTCAAAATTGGGCAGTTTTAGAAGAGATTTGTAGTAAAACTAATCTAAAAGTTGATTTTGGAGGTGGATTACGCACGACGGACGCTGCCCAAAAAGCTTTCGATCTTGGCGCAAGTCAAATCACAGGAGGAAGTATTGCAGTCAAAAACCGACCTGTTTTTTTAGAATGGATCGAGCGATTTGGAGGCGAGCAAATTATCTTAGGCGTAGATGCTAAAGATGAAAAAATAGCGGTTCATGGCTGGCAAGAAACGACCGAAATCAGTATTATTGATTTTATTAATGATTATATTAATGCTGGTATTCAATATGTTATTTGCACCGATATTGCCAAAGATGGTATGCTTCAAGGCGCGTCAGTTGATTTATATAAAAAAATGCAATTAGCTTTTCCAAAACTCAATATTATAACAAGCGGCGGAGTCGCGCATTTGGAAGATTTAAAAGAACTTGACCGTATGAATATGTATGGTGCTATTTTCGGAAAAGCATTTTATGAAGGCAATATCAACTTAGAAATGTTAGCTAATTATTAGGGTTCTTTGACAATTTTTGCCAGAACTGAATTTTATCAATTAAAACAAATGTATAATTGTTTGAAAATCAAAGGTTAGATAGGAGGCACTTTGAAAGTGCCTCCTATCTTTGGCAAAAATTGTCAATGAACCATTATTAGACTTTATTCTAAATAGTTTTCTTTTAAAAAATTACAAATGTTAGCCAAAAGAATAATTCCTTGTTTAGATATAAAAGATGGTCGAACAGTCAAGGGCGTGAATTTTATTAACTTGCGCGATGCTGGTGATCCAGTCGAACTAGGTCAAATTTATGCCGACAAAGGCGCGGATGAACTCGTATTTTTAGATATTACGGCTACGGTCGAAAAACGAAAAACACTGGTAGAGCTAGTAAAAAAAGTAGCTAAAAATATCAATATTCCATTTACTGTCGGTGGCGGAATTGGTAGTATTGAAGATGTTGATGCACTATTAAATGCTGGTGCTGATAAGATTTCGATCAATTCGGCAGCAGTTAGAAACCCGAATTTAATTAATGATTTAGCACTTGAGTTCGGCTCTCAATGCGTTGTTTTGGGTTTGGATACCAATATCATCGAAAACGAATGGCGTGTCGTAACGCACGGCGGACGAAAACCCACACCATTAAAAACGTTAGCTTGGGCAAAAGAAGCACAAGAACGTGGGGCAGGCGAAATTTTATTGACATCTATGCAAGGAGATGGCACAAAACAAGGTTTTTCAATCGATATCACCGCTCAAATTTCTACTCATTTGGACATTCCAGTGATTGCCTCGGGTGGAGCTGGAACAATGGAACATTTCAAAACCGTTTTTCAAGAAGGAAAAGCAGATGCTGCACTTGCAGCAAGTATTTTTCATTTTCATGAAATAGAAATTCAAGATTTAAAACAATATTTAAAACAAGAAAATATAGCGATTAGGTTGTAAAAGAAACAAGAAAATTTAAAACAATTCTTCGCAATCCAGCCCTGAAAGGGCGTAAGAAAAATATTGAATAACTAAATAGCAATGAAACAACCAGATTTTAAAAAAGGAGATGGCTTAATTCCTGTGATTATACAAGATGCAATTACTCAAAAGGTACTTATGCTAGGTTATATGAACGAAGCCGCATGGAAAAAAACACAAGCCGAAAAACGCGTTACTTTTTATAGCCGAAGTAAACAACGACTTTGGACAAAAGGCGAAACGTCAGGTAATTTTTTGAACGTTGTTGATATCAAATTAGACTGTGATCAAGATACTTTTTTGATACAAGTCAATCCTGTTGGTCCAGTTTGTCATAGAGGTTCAGAGACTTGTTTTGATGAAAAAAATGAAGGTATTGGCTTTCTTAGCCATTTACAAAAAACCATTCACGAAAGAAAAATCAATCCGCAAGAAGGTTCTTATACCAATCACCTTTTTAATAAAGGCATCAACAAAATTGCTCAAAAAGTAGGAGAAGAAGCGGTTGAAGTCGTGATTGAAGCTAAAGACGATAACGCAGATTTATTTAAAAATGAATGTGCGGATTTACTCTATCATTTGATTGTATTATTAGAATACAAATCGTTTGACTTGAAAGATATTGCTAAAGTTTTGGAAGAGAGACATAATAAGTAAATTGTACTTAGTAACAATAAAGTAACAATAAAAGGAGAAGCTTCAAATATCAGTGGATTTTAAACTGATACTTGAAGCTTCTCCTTTTCCTATTAAATAATATTATTCAAAAAATAAAAAGCGGAACAACAGTAGCA
>CAKZLL010000391.1 GCA_937125475.1 uncultured Saprospiraceae bacterium
TCAACTAATAATTTGAACAATAACTCACCTGATGACTACCTTTTAAAATAATTAATGCGAAAAACAGAATTACACCCTAGTTTTTTGAAGCAATAAGAATGCAATGATAAAACCTTATATTTGCGATTATAAAATTAATTTAAATAATGAAAACACTACACGATTTTTCAATAAAGAGTATCGAAGGTAATGATATTGATTTTTCTGAATATAAAGGAAAAAAAGTACTATTAGTCAATGTAGCTTCAAAATGTGGTTATACGCCTCAATATGCTCAATTGCAAGAACTATCAGAAAATGCAGTGGATCAACTTGTCGTTGTTGGTTTGCCTTGTAATGATTTTGGTGGTCAAGAACCAGATGGCGAAAGCGTGATACAAGATTTTTGTCAAGTGCGCTATGGTGTGACATTTCCATTAACTGAAAAAGTTGGTATTACTAAAAATACGCATCCGATTTATGAGTGGTTAACACAAAAATCCGAAAACGGCGTGAAAGATACTAAAGTCACTTGGAATTTCTACAAATTCCTTGTTGATGAAAATGGACAATTGTTGAACGATTATTCTTCTGGTGTTACGCCTTTGGATGAAGTACTTTTGGAAGCGGTTGGGATTGTATGATTGTGAACCAAATTAACAATTGAATAATGAGTGCAAAAAGTAGCATGGGCATTCTTGCCTGTGTTTTTTGTAATAAATTGGTTATAATTTAAAATCAGTGAGGCTCATTACACAGGCATTCTTGCCTGTGCTACTTTAAAATCAAGAATCACACATAAATGAAATTTGCTGAAATCATAGGACAAGAAGATGCGAAAAAGACATTGCTACAACTCGTGGCAAATGATCGAATTCCACATGCTCAAATTTTTTGGGGAAGTAAAGGTAGTGGCAAACTCGCTTTGGCTATGGCTTTTGCCCAGTATGTTTTATGTCAAAATAAGCAAACCGAAGATAGTTGTGGGCGTTGCATTAGTTGTATTAAGGTTAATAAATTCATTCATCCTGATGTTCATTATTCTTATCCGACGATTGGTTCGAAGGTAATTAGTACGCATTTTTTTAAAGAATGGAAAGCGGCAATTGAAGAAAATTCTTATCAAAATGTCAATCAATGGCTGAGCAAACTAGGCGCGGCAGGCAAACAAGGGAATATTAATAAAGATGAATGTTTGAGTATTATTAAAAAATTAAGCTTAAAGACATTTGAAGGAAAGTATAAGGTTTTGATTATGTGGCTGCCCGAATATTTAGGAAAAGAAGGTAATCGTTTATTAAAATTGATAGAAGAACCACCCGAAAATACCTTGTTTTTATTGGTTGCCGAAAATATGGATTTAATTCTAAATACAATATTGTCGCGTTGTCAAGTACTCAAAATCAATACTTTATCTGATGAGGCAATTATTGAAACATTAATTAGTAAACATCAATTGACGCAAGAAAAAGCGGTTAATATTGCTCGATTAGCGAATGGGAATTATAATGAAGCCATGCGTTTAATCACAGATTTGGAGAATGATAATGCGACGCTTTTTTTAGAATGGTTCAGGATTTGTTATAAAGGAAATGGTGAAGAAATGGTCAATTGGGTCAATAAAAAAGCCATTAAATTGGGTAGAGAAGGACAAAAACAATTGTTAAGTTATGCACTTCATTTTCTAAGGGAATTTTTGATTTTGAAAATGACAAACAATGAAGACAATCTCAGATTACAAGAAAAGGAAGCCAAAACGGCAATTAATATGACTAAAATACTTGGCTTTGAACAAGTCAATAAAATGATGGAATTATTCAATGACGTTTATTTTTATGTAGAAAGGAATGCGAATGGGAAAATCCTATTCTTAGATACTTCCATTCAATTACATAAGATATTCAGAAAAAAATAGTACTTTAGTAGAATTAAGGCGCGAAAATCAATACATGATTTTGTAAATGATTTATAATCAGCCCTTTATCAAATAACAACCATCTAATTATTGAATATTAAATGGTGCATTAATCAATGAATAATTAAATTTGCCCGTTATAGCAAATTAACTAGCTGCGGTATAAGTTTATATTATTCATTTCAATATATATATATAATACTCCAAATCACTATTTTAAAACACAAATTAAGTATTAATAATATTTAATTTGGACAATCAAGTTGTGGAGAAAGCAGCAAATTCAACTGAATCAAACGCCTATCTCAGATGAGTCTGAAAATGGAGCATTTTAATGTATTCAGGTTTAAAAAATACCTTCTTTTTTAATAAAAGAATAAATATAATTATTAAGATAATAAAGAATAACAACGTTTTATAAAATAGAGTTTCTGATTAATTTATTCAATGTAAGTCATTGATAATCAATTTGAAATGGTTTTATGAACTTATATATATAAAGCTAAATATAGCTATGTCATCATTCATGATCAATTGTATTGATGAATAAGATGATTCTCCTACTTTTATTATCTCCTCTCGGTATTTTTTGTTCAGAACGCGCTTTTCTCGGTAGCAACTTTCTATATAAAAACATATATTATGGGATGTTCAACCTGTTCAACAGGCGGTGGATGTAGCACTGGCGGAAGCGTCGCTGGATGCGGAAGCAAAGGAAGTTGTAGCTGTAATCGGTTAAATACATACGATTGGCTTTCAGATATAGAATTACCAGAATTGGATCAATTTAATGTTGTAGAAGTGAGCTTCGGGCAAGGATCAAGAAAGGCTTTTTTCCTCAATCATTTTTCTTCTCATGCAATGACTGGTGATACGGTTGTAGTTGAATCTGGAAATGGTTTTGATGTTGGGCGAATTAATTTGAGTGGCGAGTTGGTCAAAATGCAGATGAAAAAGAAGAAGGTGAAAGATACTTCTGTGCTACCAAGCATTATTCGACGAGCTAATGAACGTGATATTAATCGTCAGATAGAAGCTAAAAGTTATGAAAAAGAGACGATGATTCGAGCTAGAGCAATCTGCCGTCAGCTCAAATTGAATATGAAAATTGGTGATGTAGAATATCAAGGAGATAAGCGTAAAGCGACTTTTTATTATACGGCTGATGGTCGGGTTGATTTCCGAGAATTGATCAAAACTTTCGCTCGGGAGTTTCGAGTAAAAATTGAAATGCGCCAAATCGGAGCGCGTCAAGAATCCGCTCGTATCGGTGGAATTGGATCTTGTGGACGCGAATTGTGCTGTTCAACGTGGTTGTCGGATTTCAAATCAGTATCAACTGCCGCTGCACGTTATCAAAATCTAGCGATTAATCAAGCCAAACTCTCAGGACAATGTGGTCGTTTAAAATGTTGCTTGAATTTTGAGTTGGATACTTATATGGATGCGTTGGTTGATTTTCCTGAAAAGGCAGATCGTTTGGAAACGGAAGCAGGAACTGCCGTTTTAGTCAAGACGGATATTTTCAAAAAAACCATGTATTATACCTATCGAAAGGAAGGTTTTACTAAGTTTTATCCGTTGGATGTCAGCCGAGTAAAAGAAATTCTTCGGATGAATCGTAAAGGGACAAAACCGATGGAATTAGTCTCGAAGAAATATGATATCGATATGACTCCGCCAGAAAGGGATTATGCAGATGTGACTGGTGAAATAGAATTGGCAGATTTAGAAAAAAATCAGAAACCACGTAGAAGAAGAAGAAAAAGAGGTGGTAAAAAGAATAATAATCAAGAAAATTCTAATCGAACTAAAGGTAATAACCCAAATAGTTCAAAGGAAAATCAGCCGAAAAATAAGACTAAAAGAACGAATAATTCGCCAAATAGACGGACGAATAAACCTTCAAATAAGTCGCAAAATACAGGCAACAAAGGAAATAATAATACGGGTAATAAATCAAATAAGCCAAATAATAAACCAAATAATCGGACAAATTCAAGACCCAATAATCAGAATAATAAATCTAATAAGCCTAAAGATCCGAATAAAAACATAGTTGAGAACCAGCAGAATAAGCCACAGAATAAACCTAATAATAAGGCACAGAATTTACAAAATAAACCAACTAACAAGCCAAATAATAGACCAAATAGATCAAGAAATAATAATAAAAATCAGCCTAGAGATCCGAATAAAAAGCCAACTAATGAGGCAAATATAAGTAAAGATCCAAAGGAAAATTCAACGAATCCGCCAGCTAAAAAAACAGGCAATTCGAACAGAAACAGAAATCGTAATCGGAATAGAAATCGGAATAGAAACCGAAATAAAAACAATAATAATAACACAAATAATAATGCAGATGACAATAACAAGAAAGAATAAATTGTAAACTGCGTTTTGATCAAAGAAGTCAGATAACCTTAAATAGTTTTCTGACTTCTTTTTTAATTTAGCCCTTTTAGAGCTTCAATCATTGTTTTTTTAACTAAGTCAAATTTTGACCAAAGCATGCCATGTTCTCCGTCTTCGACTGCTACTAAATTCACTTGCTTTGCATTAATTAGCTTTTTTTGAGCATACAACGCATTACTAAAATAAATCAAGCTGTCTTGTTTTCCATGAAAAATCGTGGCGCTTCCTGTAATATTCTTCCAATCATTATCAATTTCGAGTAAAGCTGATTTATGTGCTAATTTTTCAGTATTCGCATTTCTAAAAACGGTTGGAATCATCCATTTTAATGGGGCTTTACTGGTCGGATAAGTAATTGGATAAATTTTCTCTGCGCCTGGTTCTACTGATGCCGATTGTAGCATAATTCCATCTAATAAATCTGGATACTTTTGAGCCAAACGAACGGCAACTGGTCCGCCATAAGAAGAACCGACGACCAATATTTTTTTAAAAAAAGGACGTTTTTCTTTTAAAATAGGCGCGATCATATCCGCTTGATCAATCACTGATGGCACAATATCTCCAAAAGAAGAATAGCCATATCCAGGGCGATCCACAGCTACTAAATAGGCATTTTTTAGCATAAAACTATCTGTCATTAAATCGTCCCAACTTGCAGAAGAACTGGGTGAACCGTGCAATAATAAGATCATTGGCAACGTGTCATTACCGATTTCCAGATAGCGCATGGCTTGACCTTTAGCGGTATAATGTTGGGCTTTCATGACATAACCAAAGGCATTTTTACTTGTTTTTTTAATGAAACTAGCATTATCTAATCTCAATTCTACTACTTTAAAGGCAAACATTAAGAAGCCTAAAAAGCAGAGCAACATATAAAATCTTTTGCGTTGAAATATATTTTTCATTATTCTATAGCCTTTTTTCCTTCTAATAACGTTTAACAAGCGGTCTTGTTTAGGTAGTGATTGTTAAGATTACTATTATTCAAAATTTTTCAAATTAGCAATCACAAAAATGAAAGAATCACAACAATTGCATTTAATCGCATTTAATATTCCTTTTCCTGCCAATTATGGTGGGGTGATTGATGTTTTTTATAAAATAAAAGCATTGCATGAACTAGGCGTTGAGATTCATTTACATTGTTTTGAATATGGTAGAACTGAATCGGATGTGCTTTTAATGTATTGCAAAACGGTACATTATTATAAACGAAAAACGGGTTTATTACAACAATTTTCTTTCAAACCATATATTACCAATACTCGATTTTCAGCTCAACTACTCGAAAATTTGACCAAAATCAACGCACCAATTCTTTTTGAAGGCTTACATTGCTGTTATTATTTGAATCATCCCGATTTGAAAAATGATGTCAAAATAGTTCGAATCCATAATGTTGAGTGGGAATATTATCTACATTTAGCCCAGCTAGAAAGACAATGGATAAAAAAAACATACTTCTTGATAGAAAGCTTTCGCTTAAAAAAATATCAATCTATTATTAAATATGCTAATCAAATTATAGCAATTTCGCCACAGGATGAGCAAAAATTAATCGCTCAATTTCCTAATCAACCGATTAAATATATTCCTGCATTTCATCCAAACGAAACGATTAAAAGCCAAGTAGGAGCAGGAGATTATATTTTATTTCATGGTGATTTGAGTGTAAAAGATAATGAAGCTGGCGCGATTTACCTGATCGAAGAAGTTTTTAAAAATGGCAAAATTCCAATGCCATTAGTCATTGCAGGGCTTAATCCGTCCGCTCGCCTCATTCAACTCGCTGAAAAAATACCTCATGTCACGATCAAAGCCAATCTTAGTCATGAAGACCTACAAAATTTGATTTGTAAGGCACATATTAATATTTTAATTTCTTTTCAATCGGCAGGCATGAAACTCAAATTGTTGAATGCGCTCTTTACTGGTCGATTTTGTGTTGTTAATACGCCGATGATTAAAGATACAGGATTAGCCGACCTTTGTATCGTTCAAGATAATGCAATTGATACTCAAAAGGAATTACAACAATTATGTTTAGTATCATTTCAAGACAAAGACGTTCAAAAGCGCCATCAAGGATTAGGAAAGACCTTTTTTAATAGCTATAATGCACAAGAATTTTTGTCATTATTAAAGGAACATTAAAATGTGAAGAGCAAGATCTCAATTGATTTTTTTTATTAGAATACGCTGACTCCTGGCACCTCACTCCTGACACCTCCTAAAAAACACAGTAAACAAATCACTGAAAACGGATTTAATTATCGTTATTTAAAATAAAAACCATTTAACACTCGTTTTCGATAAGATGATAAAAGTAGAGATTTCTGCTCTTGTCAGCATCAAACATAGCGCAATCTAGTTGACGATTATTCAATTTTAAAAATAATTGCTATTACTGGAAGGCGTTTTTTCATTAGTTTTGATACACCAAGACAATTTGTCTTTAAAAGACTTGTTTTTCAGGTCTAATAGACATTCATTTCATCATTTTTAGGAATGTCCATTTTTTAAATTCAAAAGTGAGAGTAAGGCGTTAACTGTTCAATTGATTAGCTGTTTTTTTATTAGAAATTATATAAATACTTATAAAGCTATTTTTAATAAAACAGCCAATTAAAAAACTGATCTCCTAATTATCACTTCTATTTTAAAAAATCATTCCTTGATTTTGGTTAGGTTTCTAGTCAAAAAACAGATACCATGATAAATAATATGCGTAAAGCCTTACTCTTTACCTTGTTCATGACTTCTTTGGTCTTTTCTGCTTTTGCTCAACTGACACAGACAGCAACGCAATCAACCTTGCCTGTTTTGTCTAGTAAAAAAGCACAATTGCACAGCCAATCCAATTATGATATACAACCATTCAACGGTTCTGCATTTATGCAGCAACGATTGGCTCAACAAGATGCTAGTTTTGCAAATAATTTGCAAAGTTACTTACAAGCTATCCCGTCGTTATCTCAAATGAATACCACGGGCGGTAATGAAAATAGTCCAGAAGGCTTCGCGCCGATCTTGACTATTCCAGTAGTGGTTCATGTCATTCACGACCCTGCTGACCCTGTTGGAGTTGGTTCGAATTTGTCGATTAATCAAATTCAATCACAAATTGATCGCTTGAATGCCGTTTTCCGTAAACAAAATAGCAATTTATTGAACGCTCCTCTTGCTTATCAAGGCTTGGCAGCAGATGCAGAAATTGAATTTTGTTTAGTCAATGTTAATCCAAGTAGTAGTGCAACAAACGGGATCGACCGTCAAGCTTATGCTACTTCGTCGATTGTTGACCTAAATTATATTGAAAATACAATCAAACCAGCGACTTCTTGGGATCCAACTAAATATCTTAACCTATGGACAGTGTCGATTCCGAACACTAACCTTTTTGGTGGTTTTCAGAGTTATGCTTATTTCCCATTAGCGAATATGGCAGGTGTTTTTGCCTTAGATGGTGTTGTGGTTGATTACCGATTTTTTGGTACAAATGGCAATGCACAAGGCAATGGTGTAGCTTGTGTGAAAGAAGTGGCGCGTTATTTAGGTTTGCCTGATATTTGGGGTGGTTATACTGCTCAAGGTTTGCCTATAGGTTGTGGCTCAGATGATGGTTTGACTGATACACCTAATCAAGAAGGTCCAACAGGATTAACAAATCCAACTTGTCCAACAACTATTCCTCAGTCTTGTGGAACGAATGATATGTATTCCAATTTCATGGATTACATGAAAGATCAGAGTTGTCAGTCGATGTTTACCAATGAACAAATTACGGTGATGCGAGCGGTTTTGACTGGTTTAGCAGGATCAGTAGGTTATGGTGATCGGTCGAGTTTATTGGCTAGTTCTGCGGTAGTTTGTACACAACCATGTACTATTGCGTTATCAACTTCTAGCACGCCAGAAAGTTGTGGTAGTTTAGCAGATGGAACAGCTTCTGTCTCTGCATCTGGTGGTACACCACAATATCAATACGCTTGGAGTACTAATCCGATTCAGTTCAGTGCAACTGCTACTGGTTTATCGGAAGGTGTTTATCAAGTAACGGTAACGGATTTTGTAGGCTGTAGCCAAATTGAAAGTGTAACTGTTTCAGGTGCATCTAATATTTCGGGAACAATTACTACAACTAACGAAACTTGTGCAGACAATGACGGAACAGCAACAATTACACCTACTGGTGGAACTGGACCTTATGTTGTTACGTGGGGAACTTCACCAATACCGCAAGTAGGAAATACTGCTGTTGGTTTGACAACAGGTGTTTATGGTGTGAATGTGACAGACGCATTGGGTTGTTCTTATAATGATGTTGTTATTATTTACGATTATTGTAATGTAGAATGTCAGTCGGTAGCTAATGCGAGTTTTGCAGCAGGTACACCGACAGTTTATACTAATCCATATAATGGTGGTTTGATTTCGGGTACAAATGGTTTTAATGATTTGGCGAAAGCTGAATATTATGATTATAAAGGTACTCATACCCACGTTGTAGGTGCATTTATGGCATTTATATACGCTACACCGAACGCACCAACTTCTGGCGTTGAAGTAGTAGTTTGGGATGGAGCAGGTGGAGTACCAGGCGCAGAGCTAGGTTCTCAATATGTTGATATGCAGACTATTAGTGCCAATGTTGCTATTTTAGCAGGTACAGATGTTGTATTTGATACGCCAGTTCCTGTTAATAATGAATATTTCTTAGGGTTCAAAATTCCAGATCCATCAACAGGCGATACAATTGTAATGATTACCAGTTCGATTGGTGATATTGCAGAAGGTTCAGCATGGGAACAGTGGAGTGATGGTTCTTGGCATAGTTACAAATCTTCTTGGGGAGTTGACATGGTTCATGCTATTTCGCCAACTATGGGAACACCTCCAAAGGCTTCTTTTACTTCAACTAATGTAACGGCATGTGATTCTCAATCTGTTTCTTTTTCTAACTTGTCTGTCAATGGAGATCAATTTGTTTGGACATTATTAGGAGCTGATACAATTAATCCTATTTCTGCATCGCCATCTGTTACTTATTATTTGCCAGGCACTTATGATGCGGCTTTAGTAGCGATCAATGGTTGTTTGACAGATACATTAGTAGCGACAGGTGCTGTAACTATTAATAGTTGCCCTACTACTTGTGATTTATATGCTACACTAACTTCTACTTCGGTGAGTTGTAATGGTGGAAATGATGGATCAGTAACCGTAGTGCCAAATGGTGGAACAGGTCCTTATAATATTGTTTGGAGCACAAACGCAGGTAGTACAACAGTTAATAATTTAGTAGCTGGTACATATACTGTCACTGTAACTGACGCAACAGGTTGTAGCGTTGTGGGAACAGTTGGTGTTGGTCAGCCTGATGCTTTAGTTTTATCTAGTTCAACAACAGATGAAACTTGTGCTAATAATGATGGTAGTGCAATCGTCACAGCCACAGGCGGAACAAAAGATTATACTTATTCTTGGAATACATCTCCAATACAAACTGGTGATACTGCTGTTGGTTTGGCAGGAGGTACTTATACCGTGACTGTCACGGATGATAATGGTTGTACGGCAGTTACTTCGGCTACTGTCACAGATGCTTGTACAGGTTGTAGTATGACATTAACTTCGGCATATACAGCTCCAACTTGTAATGGCGATGCTGATGCAACAATTAGTGTAACACCTGCATTAGGAACATATCCTTATGCTTATACTTGGTCAAATGGTACGCCCAGCACGGATTCATCGGCAGCTGGTTTAACAGCAGGTGTTTATGTTGTTACTGTAACAGATGCTTTGAACTGTGTAGATTCTACGACTATAGTTATCCAACAACCAGATGCACTAGAGATTTTCTTGACTGCCACGGCAGAAAGTTGTGCTGGAAATGATGCGGTTGCGATTGCTTCTGCAAGTGGAGGTACTGCTCCTTATGGACTTGGCTGGCTTACTACACCTATTCAAACAACTCCTCAAATCATCGGTTTATCGGCTGGTACTTATACTGGAGCAGTGGTTGACCTTAATGGTTGTACTGCAATAGATAGCATTGTAGTCATTGATGGTTGTCCTTGTGGAGATACGGTAATGGTTAGTAGCACGCCAGAAAGTTGTGCTGGAAATGATGGTACAGTAACAGTTGTAGCAACAGGCGGAATGTTTACTTATCAATGGAGTTCTGATCCAAGTCACACTAATGCGACAGTGACAGGATTACCATTTGGAACTTATAGAGTAACCGTTACAAATACTGCTGGTTGTTCATCTACCGCTACTGTAGATGTGAATGATGGTTGTAATTGTGGAATGGTCTTAACTCCTACCTCTACGGGAGAATCTTGTACAATCGGAGGAGATGGAACGGCTACGGTTGATGTGAGTGGCTTAGGTCAAGCACCTTATACTTATGTTTGGAATTCTACTCCTGTACAAACAACTAAAACCGCTATTGGATTATCACAAGGTACTTATAGTGTGACAGTTACTGACGGAACAGGTTGTAGTCAATCGACGACTATTGATGTAGAAGGCACGATAGGCGTAATGGCTGATGTGATTAATGCTAGTTGTAGTATTGATAATGGTTCTGTCGCTGCCGTTGTAACAGGTGGTAATGGTACTTATTCTTACTTATGGGATTTAGGTGCTAATGGTGCAAGCATCGAACCAAGTATTTCTGGTTTAGCTGCTGGAAATTATCCAGTTACGGTTACGGATGGCAATGGTTGTTCTGCAACAGCTACAGCAACTGTCGTTCAAAATGGTACATTCTCTGTTAATGTCAATGGTGTGAATAACTTCTGTAGTTTTGCTGGTGCTTCTGCAACGGCAGTCGCTGTTGGTGGTGGTACTGCGCCTTATGCATTTTCTTGGGGTGCGCCAATATCAGGTTTAACCGATGCAAATGTTAATTATTTACCAACAGGTATATACAATGTAACAGTAACAGATGTCAATGGCTGTACAGCTTCTAATAGTGTAACTGTAACGAGTGTTGACGCAGGTCCTACTTTATCAGTTTCCCAAATTAATATTAGTTGTTTTGGTGCAAATGATGGTTCTATTGATTTAACAATCAATGCAAATACTGCTGTTACTATTAATTGGTCAAATTCCGTAAATTCGGAAGATATTGCTAATCTGTCACCAGATGATTATACAGTAAATGTGTATGACCTTAATGGTTGTATTGCGTCAACTACAGTCACGATTTCAGAACCAGATCAAATGATAATCACTGGTTCAAGTACACCAACTTCTACTAATGATGGTACGGCTTCTGCGAATGTATCGGGCGGCACACCTCCTTATACTTACAATTGGACTAATGGCGAAACCACACAAACTATCACAGGTTTGATTTCTGGTTCTTACAATGTTACAGTGACTGATGCTAATGGTTGTACTACAACTGGAGTAGTTGCGGTTCAACAATTTACAGGAACAATTGATTTAGAAACATTAACAACTTTCGATCTTAGTCCAAATCCTACAACTGGATATTTCACGATTGATTTAGAATTTTTAGGTCAAGAAAGGGCAGAGATTTCTATAATGAATACAATCGGTCAAAAAGTTTGGGAACAAACGGTAGAAGGAAGCGAATTTAGAATGCCTATTGATTTAACCAAACAGGCAAGCGGCATTTATTTCGTAACGGTAACTACTGAAAAAGGACGTGCTGTCAAACGAGTTGTCATAGCAAAATAATATACATGTAGAAACGTAGGGCAAAAATACGCCTTTGCCCTACGTTATAATTAAACATAAAAAATATTTTATTTTAATTATAAAAACTGCATAAAAAATTACTATCTTTGCATTCCTTTTGTAAGGAGAGGAAAAATTAATAAGCATTAACATAAAATATTATAGCAATGCCTAAGATGAAAACGAATTCTAGTGCTAAGAAACGCTTTAAAGTGACTGGTACTGGAAAATTGAAACGCAGTCGTGCTGGAATGAATCACATTCTACGCAATAAGACTAAGAAAGCTAAATTGGCACTACGTCATTCAACGATTGTAGATAAAGCTGATGAAGCTAAAATGAAAGATTTGTTATGTATGTAATCATTTAGGTGATTTTTTATATAATAATAAGAAGAGGTAATTATTTTAATTTGTTTTGGAATAAAAAAAGTACAAAACAAAAAACTGTAAAAATTATTCACAATGCCACGCTCGGTTAATTCTGTGGCGTCTCGTAGAAGACGCAAGAAAATTATGAAGCAAGCCAGAGGTTACTTTGGAGCTCGCTCTAAAGTATATACAGTAGCTAAGAATGCTGTAGAAAAAGGTTTGACTTATGCTTACCGCGACCGTAAAGCTAAAAAGCGCGTTTTTCGCCGCTTATGGATCGCCCGCATTAACGCGGCGGCACGTTTACAAGGTATATCTTACTCAAAGTTGATCCACGCACTTACTAAAGCAGACGTTCAATTGAACCGTAAAGTTTTAGCTGAATTAGCGATGAATCGACCAGAAGTATTTAAAGCGGTTGTAGATTCAGTCAGATAACACTGGTTGTTTCTATTTCAAGAAAAAAAAAGGTTTGTCAGTAATGACAAGCCTTTTTTGTTGGAATTTATGGGCATCGTACATTCAGCGGATAATGAAAGTTGAAAGGTCGATGAAGAGTAAAAATAAGCACTAATTTAAAGATTAAGTGGTTTACTTTATTGTCATTTTTATTGGTCAAAGTACCTAGAAAATGTCTGATGCCTAAATAAAACATTATCTTTGCAAAATGGATGTAAAATTTGAGGATTTAGGGCTGAAAGAAGAAATTCTAACAGCAATAAGTGAGATGGGGTACGAAAAGCCTACACCCGTACAATCAGAAGCAATTACTCATTTGATGGCAAGTCATCAAGATTTAGTTGCATTAGCACAAACAGGAACAGGAAAAACGGCAGCTTTTAGTTTGCCAGTCATTCATCAGATTGACACTAGTTTAAAGAAAATACAAGCACTGGTTTTATCTCCTACAAGGGAGTTAGGTATTCAGATCGCTAAAAATATTGAACAATATACGAAGCATATTCCTGGATTTAGATCCGTTGCAGTATATGGTGGTTCAAGTATTGATGCACAAATTAGAACTATTAAACGTGGTGTTCAGGTTGTTGTTGGTACGCCTGGTCGGACATTAGATTTAATCAAACGAAAGAAATTAGACTTCTCTAATATTCGATGGCTCGTTTTGGATGAAGCTGATGAAATGCTTTCAATGGGGTTTACTGAGGATCTAAATTCGATCTTGGAAGGAACACCAGATGAGAAGCAAACGTTATTGTTTTCTGCGACAATGCCGCCAGAAATCAATAGAATCGCGAAAAACTACATGAAAGACCCGAAATCTATCACGATAGGTACAAAAAATACGGGCGCAAAAAATGTAGAGCATCATTATTATTTGGCATCGGCTAGAGATCGTTATATTGCATTGAAACGCATTGTGGATATGCATCCAAAAATTTATGCGATCATTTTCTGTCGAACTAGAAGGGAAACCAAAGAAATTGCAGATAGTTTATCGCAAGAAGGCTATAATGCAGATGCTATTCATGGCGATGTATCACAAGTTCAGCGCGAATATGTGATGAATCGTTTTCGTAGCAAGCAATTGCAATTATTAGTCGCAACAGATGTTGCAGCTAGAGGAGTTGATGTCGATGACCTAACGCATGTTATTAATTATAACTTACCAGATGACCCAGAAATTTATGTGCACCGAAGTGGAAGAACTGGACGTGCAGGTAAAGAAGGGGTGTCAATTTGTATCGTTCACAGTAGAGAACAACACAAGTTACGGCAGGTAGAAAAGATGGTCAAGAAAACGTTTGATCGCAAAATGATTCCGACTGGAGCGGAAATTTGCCAAACTCAGCTGTTTAGTTTACTTGACAAAATGAAAAATGTAGAAGTTAAGGAAGAAGAAATTGCAACTTTTTTGCCTGCGGTTTTAGAAACTTTGACGGACTTGTCGCGCGAAGATTTGATTAAGCAATTTGTTTCTTTAGAATTTAATCGCTTCTTGAAATATTACGAAAACGCACCAGATATTAATATTACAAAATCGAATAGAAACGATCGAAGAGATCGTAATTCGAGAGGTGGAAGGCGAGATAATAGTAATTTTGCTCGTTTTCATATTAATGTAGGACATAAACATAATATTCTACCTAAAGATATTATTGCATTAATCAACCGTGCAAACAAGAGAGATCGTGTAGCTATCGGACAGATTGATATTATGAAATCTTTCTCTTTCTTCGAGATTGATGCTGCTTATGCGGAGAATTTGCCTACTGCATTTAATAAAATGACTTTCAAAGGTACTCCATTAATGGTTGAACCTTCTAAGCCTAAGAAAAATAACTACTCTGGTGGCGGAGGAAATTATAGAAGAGGTGGTAGAAGTAGTGATAGACCCAAAAGACCAAAACGTAGAAATAGAAAACCGTTTTAGGACAACTTTGATAATCAAAACGCAAATAAATAACAAAGGCTATCTAATTGATATTAGATAGCCTTTGTTATTTATTGTTTAAGGAATGAATGTATTATAATTCATAAACAGCAGTCAAACGAACAGCATTTCCTTTTATATATTTTCTCATACTAGGCATAAAAGAAGCAGTGATCCCGAAAGCTCCGTATTTGAAAAATCGAACACCAGCATTAATTACAGGACCATATATAAAACCTCCTAGATTGGAAAAGTAGCTAGATGAACCACCGAAAGCAATACCATAGCCCTATTTATGGCTTCATCATCTTTTTTCCTTTTTCTTATTATATTAATGACCTTCCTCTTTCAAAACCCAATATAAACCCTTGGCATTTGATCGCATTTTTTTTATAATTAATTGAATAATAATATGTTCTGAAAACGCGAGAATACCCCAAGTTACCATAAAATAATAAAATGTGGTATAAAAGCCAAAGACAAATAATACAAAAAAGAAGAACCCTTGAATATATCCTCCGATTTTGTTAGAGTATAAATGTAGGCTTGGAAAGCGTCCAAATTTTGCCAAAGAAAGAAGGTTAGAGGCGATAAAAAGACCAATCATAGTTAGAAAGGAAATTAAATGAGGTTCAAATTCTAGATATTTAAACATAAAAATACCGCCAAATGCACAAATATAAGTTCCAATATCTGCAATTGAATCAATGCGTGCACCTATTTCTGTCTGCATATTAAAGGTACGTGCAATCCAACCATCTAGAATATCAGTGATTAAATTGATGCAAATCAACCAAATAAAAAGTGTTTCATAATTGATTATTAATGTCCAAATAATAACAGGAAAAGCCACAATTCGATACAATGAAAGGATATTCGGAATATTCAAAGGTATTTTCATAATAGGAATTATTTTATTGATATATTGATTTTGTGAATAAAAAAACTCTACTTAAAACCTCTTTTTAATACCTAAAAAAACAAGTAGCCACGAAAAGAAAACATGAATTAACACGCCAATTAAAAACAATTGTAGTGTTTCAAACCAAGAGAAATTGAATATAAATTTGCTAATAATAGCTACTCCTAAAGTTGAATCACATTTGTCTAATAACATAAATAACCAAGCATTTTGAGAAGGAACTTCGCCTGATGCAATACCTAACCGCCTTTTCAGAAAAGAATTAGGTAATTCAAAAATCATATAAGCCAATCCTAAAAATGCTCCAATAATTAAGGCTTCTAATGATGCAAAAAGTGGAAAAAATAGATTAATTAGCCAGAAACAAACCCCATTTAGAGTACTGACAACGACGAAACCGCGCCATGTTTTATTTGCGCCAAAAAGCGGAGTAGAAATTGGGATAGTTAAACGAGAGAACTTGTTTTTTTTGACAAAAACGATATGAGATACATTTGATACAATCATCGGTATCATAATATGAAATAGGTAATTGATCATTTTATTCTTGGTTAATTGAAAGATTGAAAATGCCAAAAGTGACTGGAATTTCTAAAATAATTATAAATCTCTCTCAATCCCTCAGAAGGAGAGAAGCCAAAATACATTTTTTCCTTCTGAGGAATTAAGTAAGATTTAATTGTGAAAATTAGAATTATTTAGTTGTTAATGGTATCCAATAACCTGAACGCATTAGCAAAAACACGCTCGGCATAAGGATAATCCATTAAGATTTTGCCTGTGAGATAGAAACTCACACGAGTAGTCAAAAATTCTTTTAAAGAATAACTATATCCTTTTTTCCATTCTTCCCAAGGTGCTGGATTTTCTTGTAAACTATAATGGTATTTTAAATAAGTAACGGCCTCTTGTTGATCAAAATTGAGTGGTAAAACGAAGCTTAACCATTCAACAATATCTCTGTGAGGGAAATTTAAAACAGCCAATTCCCAATCGTAAATACAAACACGATTATCTGCTCGAATAGCTAAATTTCTAGGGTTAAAGTCATTGTGTATCAGGACTTTATTTGTAGTGATGAAAGCGTGTTCTTCTTCCAAGTCTTCAATTAAATCAAGTAATCGAAATATTGATTTTTCTAAGTCTGTTCCTTGATATTCTTTAATTAATACTTGTGCAAACTTTTGATACAAAGGCTTTGATTTCCATGGTTCAAAAGTCGTTATCGTTTCAGGAATATCCCGTGTTTGAAAAGATTGATGCACTTGATTAATGGTCTTAATGACCGACTGATTTAACTCTTTTGTCCATTGTTCAGGCGTATTTTCGGCATTGATAATTGAAATATCATCATTCGACAAAAACTCTTGGAGAAAAGCATATAGCTCCCTTTTTTCATTAATCTTTTTACCATAAAAAGCAGGAATACAAGTTGCTTTTTGCTGATACAATGTTTCATAAATTTGAATTTCTTTCAAATGACAAGACTTATATTCTAATTCATCTTGATATTTAAAAAGTAAATCCGATAAACTAGGATCAATCGACGCAGCCATTAAATGCAAACCTTTAATAACCTCAGTATCCAAAGGTTTGCTTTTTAATAGCAAGTTTTTCTGCTCGATTGCTTGTGTATTTTTGTCTTTAATCCCAATTTCTAAAGGAATAAAACCCGTGAGTTTTTTGTTGATGCGATTAGTCAAATTGATAATAATGCCGTTTTCAACTAGTTTGTCATTAGAAAAATGGACACTAGTAAGCGCTTTATTTTTCAATTGCCCATTCATACAGTCCGCTACGAAATCTGAATTGATTTCACTTTTAACCAACCAATTAATAGGTTTATTTCGCCCAAGGCTTTCGTGTGCTTTGGCAAATTGACCACCCACAATCGCAGAAGCAGTCGAAATTTCAAGTGATAATGCAAAACCAGCGATTAATTTAGCAAATCGCTGAACCTTACCAACGCCATAGCAGCCCATCATTTTTAACGCTTCTTTTTGCTTTGGCAGATGTGTCCCACCGCCCAAAGAGCCAATAACCAAAGCGGGCAAATTTAAACTAAAATAAAGTCCACGCTCTGTTCTTTCAATATTCAAGACCGCCAAACTCGACTCATGAATACTTGCTAAATCTTGACCAGTAGCGGCAAAAATTCCTGCGATTACATTTGAAATATTAATATTATAGCCCATTGAACCATCAAGCAAACTCATATTTTTTGAATAATGAATGCTTCTTACAAAATCGTCAGGATCGACATGTAAAACTTTCTCAATCTGCTCATTAGACAATTCACACTCCGCAATGACATGAATTCCACGCCCATTAGTCAAAGAATAATTCGAGACTTTTTTATCAGAAGCACCATTGCCTTCGATGAGGTATTGAACAGGCT
>CAKZLL010000392.1 GCA_937125475.1 uncultured Saprospiraceae bacterium
CTTATCAAGATGATATTAGCGTATCTAGTTATGCCTCTCGTCTAAGATTAGGTATGGCAGTTAGTAATTTAGGATCTAGAATTACTTATACAGACAATGATGAAAATCGTGATTTCATTCCGACTAATTTAGGTATTGGTGCAGCACTTGAAATGGATATTGATGAGCATAATACAATTGTTTTTGCTTTAGATGTCAATAAATTACTTGTTCCTACGCCTGATACAATTGATGTTGCGCCAAATGACGGAATTTATGATTATAAGCAAGTCTCAACTGGTGCTGGTATATTTGGTTCTTTCAACGATGCTCCAGGAGGAGGAATGGAAGAATTTAATGAATTGATGTTCTCTGCTGGTTTTGAATATTGGTATGATAAACAATTTGCAGTTCGTGCAGGATATTACTACGAATCTGCAACTAAAGGTAATCGTCAGTTTTTTACTACTGGTATTGGCTTAAAATATAATGTGTTTGGTATTGATATTTCTTATCTAGTTCCAACAACTAGTATTAACAATCCATTGAATAATACTTTAAGATTTACTCTAGTATTTGATTTAGAAGCATTTAGTGCTGCTCCTGTAGAGTAATTGATAATGGAAAGTTGAGAGTTGAGAGTTGAGAGTTGAAAATGCCTAAGTTGGCGTATTATTCTATATAAAAAGTGATTTAGGTTTATAATAAACCTAAATCACTTTTTATATTATAGCCCTAAAACAAAAACAGGCTAACATAGACATTCTCAACTCTCAACTCTCAACTCTCAACTCTCAACTCTCAACTCTCAACTCTCAACTCTCAACTCTCAATTAAACTAATGTCCTTTTTTAATACCTAAGATACCGAATAAGCCTCTGGTCAATTCTCTCACTAATGTTCGTCCGATTTGACGACCTACAGAACTATTCATGACTTTTTCCACGGTGGATTTTTCTCGTTTACTACTACCTCTTCTTGTTGAAGCTTTATTAACTTTTTCTTCTTGCGCTTTTTTCTCGGCTTGCTCTTCTTCTTCTTGAGCACGTTCTATTTTAGCTTTTAAAATTTCATACGCGCTTTCTCGATCGACCTCTTTATTATATTTTCGTACCAAATCCGATTGGCTAATAATAGTTTGGATTTCATTATCCGTCAATATATCCATACGCGATTGTGGCGCACGAAGCAAGGTATGAACCAAAGGCGTAGGAATGCCATCTTCGTTCAATGCCGTTACTAAAGCTTCTCCAATTCCAAGTTTAGTAAGAAGTTCAGCCGTATCATAATAATCCGTTTCTGGATAGTTTTGAGCTGCCATTTTGATAGCTTTTCTATCCTTTGCGGTAAATGCTCGGAGTGAATGCTGTACTTTCAAGCCCAATTGTCCCAAAATATCATCTGGAATATCTTGTGGATTTTGAGTAACAAAAAATAAACCTACCCCTTTGGAGCGAATCAACTTAACAATCGATTCAATTTGATCTAATAATGCATCCGAAGCTTCTTTGAAAATTAAATGTGCTTCATCTATAAAAATAACAAGTTTCGGCTGTTCTGCATCGCCTTCTTCTGGGAATGTGCTATAAATTTCAGCCATCATTTGCAACATGAATGTCGAAAATAACTTAGGTTTGTCCTGAATATCCGTTAAACGAATGACCGAAACTTGTCCGTTTCCATTTTCATCCAATCGACACAAATCCTCTACATCCAAACAACGCTCACCCAACAATTGCTCTGCTCCTTGCTGCCCAATTTCTACAATTCGACGCATAATCGCCCCGACAGAAGAAGAAGCAATTCGACCAAATTCGCTTTGGATCTCCTCTTTTCCTTCGTTAGAAATATATTGAAGTGTTTTTTTGAAATCCTTCAAATCTAATAATGGCAAGCCTTTTTCGTCACAAAACTTAAAAACAACCGCAACAATCCCCGATTGTGTATCATTCAAGCCTAATATTTTAGAAAATAAAACTGGCCCAAATTCCGTGACTGTTGCTCTCAACTTTGCGCCAGGCTCATTAGAAAGCGATAGAAATTCGACTGGACTGACATCTGCTTTAAAAGGAATACCGATTTTGGCGTGACGTTCATCAATTTTTCGATGTCCTGGGCTAGCGGCGGCAATTCCACTTAAATCTCCTTTGATATCCATTAATACAACAGGAACGCTTTGCGCGGATAATTGTTCCGCTATAATTTGCAAGGTTTTCGTTTTTCCTGATCCTGTCGCGCCAGCTATTAAACCATGACGATTGAGGGTTTGCATCGGAATTTTAACGAGTGAATCGGTTTGACATTCGCCTTCAAGCATTGCCCCTCCAAGTACAAATGATAATCCTTCAAATGTATAACCTTTCGCTATGTCCTGAATAAATTGTTCTTTCATGCCCTTTATTTGTGTATTAATGGTTCTAATATTTTAAAATCAATCGAAATTACGCTTTTTTAGAAATAAAAAAAAACGCCTATACTAAGAGGAGAATGATATAATTAAAAACACTCCTATTTATAGAGGTGCGATACTCAAAGACGAATGCCTAATGAAATTCTTGACAAATTTTTATGTTAAATAAAAGTATTGAAAAATTTACAAAAATTTAACATAACAATATGTCGCAAAAATATTTGAATAGTCATATGATTAACAGAATTAAATTCTAAAACTAGGTAAAGAGGTCAAAGATAATTTGTAATTTAAGCTAAGTAAAATTTAAGGTGTTTCTCCTTCAACGAGTAAATAATAAATTTTGTAGTAGATTTGCAGTAATTGATAGAAAAAGCAAAAGCTTTTTAAAAAAAAGCGCGAAAATAAGAAACATTTTTAATATAAAAAACGTTTACTTAAATATATAACACAAAGACAAAAAATACTTTCATAGCAATATGAATAAAGAATATTTCATAGATTCATAATTTGGTTTTATTTGGTTAGGGCTGAGGTAGCGTCAAAAAGATGCTGCCTCTTTTTTTTGTCCTATTCCCATCCTTCTCTAATGAAATTCCATGTAAAACTAACCATTATATGACGACGATTATAAGAAAAATTATAATCTACTGTTCCATCAATAGCTATAGTATCGGTATAATTATCAAAATAAACATAGCTAAATTCCAATGATGATGCCCAGTCAAAATTCATCCCAATACTAAATCTGTAACCAATGTTGTCATTGTCAAATACACGGTTTAGTGTTGCCAAAGAAAGTATAGTTTCTTTCTCAGGTCTCAATAAATTAGAGTACATAATTCCTCCACTAAGTAACATTCGTTTATAATTAATCCCAACTTCTAACGGAACTTCGATTTGATACTTCATTTCTCTTTTGTTTCTTAAATTATTCTCACCAGTACGCCAATCTGTTTTATCATAATCCAAATAAGAAAAACCACCAAGAAAACTCCCTTTAAAATAAAGACCTTTCACTTGTAGATGTACAAAAGTCCCTAAATTCCAGACTGGTCGAACATTTGTAATAGAATATCGTATCGAGTCATTAATATTATCTACTACTAATTCTCCAGGATCAATATGACTTGGTCCTAATCCCATAGTAACACCAAGCTTTATTTGCCCATACATTATTTGGCTTCCGCCCAAAATCAAAACCAATATTATAAGGTATCTCATATTTTTCATCTTCATTTTTTATCAATTTTGCTACAAAATTACTTAAATAACTTTTCTATTCGCGTATTTCCTACCCAGATTAAATGTGTTTAGCGAAATAAACGGTTCAGGCTATCATCTTTACATTCTCTTTTTGTAGATTTGCACGGCTTTTGTCATTTTTTTACAACCCTAATAAGAATGTATCGTTAGAATACTCAAATTGGCAAATCAATTTCTTTATTTTTTTTATAAAAAACATAATGATACTCAAAGGAATGAAAATTAAATAAATTGTCATCCTAAAACATTTTCAATCAGCGTAAAAAATAATAACATTAATGGATTATTTAATAATTGGATCTCAACTAATCCTCAGTCTTTCGATTTTGATCGTCTTACATGAATTCGGTCATTTTCTTCCAGCGAAGTTTTTCAAAATCAAAGTAGAGAAATTTTACTTGTTTTTTGACCCGTGGTTCTCTTTATTCAAAGTTCAAAGAGGCGAAACAGAATGGGGAATCGGTTGGTTGCCACTTGGTGGTTATGTCAAAATCGCAGGCATGATCGACGAAAGTATGGATACGGAACAAATGAAATTACCACCTCAACCATGGGAATTTCGTTCTAAGCCAGCTTGGCAGCGCTTGATCGTTATGTTAGGTGGTGTGACAGTCAACTTTATCTTAGGCTTTTTCTTATATGCCATGGTTTTATTCGCTTGGGGCGAAATGTATTTGCCAACTGCAAATGCGAAATATGGTGTTTTCGCAGATGAGTTTGCCCAAGAAATGGGTTTTCAGACTAACGATAAAATTTTGAGTGTCGATAATGAGGAAGTAGCTATTTTTAAAGATATTCGATTGAAAATTTTTAAAGATGAAAGCAAAACAGTTCAAGTCGAGCGTAATGGTCAAAAAACAGACATTACATTACCACAAGACTTAATTGGTGAATTAGCGAGTTACAAAGGACCTTTTATTGCGGCTCAATTTCCATGTGATTTGGCAGGTATTGCAGATGATGGTCCAGCCCAAAAGGCAGGTTTGCAAAAAGATGATCGTATTTTAAGTCTAAATGATACAGCCGTTGCTTCTTTTTATGACTTTAGTACTTCTATTGGAGACTACAAAGAAAAGGAAGTCAGTTTATCTATACTTCGTGGACAAGATACTTTAGTCAAAAAAATCACACCAAACGAAAATGGTAAAATTGGTATTCTGGCTCATGCAGAACCTCACTATTTCGAATTTGATACGATTAAATATTCACTAGGACAGTCTTTCCCTGCGGGTTATCATAAATCTATTGACTTTTTAGCTTTACAAATCAATGCCTTTGGCAAAATGTTTAGAGGAAAAGTTGATGCGTCGAAGAGTTTAGGCGGATTTGGTTCTATTGCTAAAATGTTTGGTAATACTTGGGACTGGAGAAGATTTTGGTACATGACAGCGATTTTGTCGCTAATCTTAGGTTTTATGAACTTATTGCCTATTCCAGCTTTGGATGGTGGTCACGTCGTATTTTTGCTTTATGAAGTAATTACAGGACGCAAGCC
Source organism: uncultured Saprospiraceae bacterium (assembly GCA_937125475.1). Lineage (GTDB taxonomy): Bacteria > Bacteroidota > Bacteroidia > Chitinophagales > Saprospiraceae > CAKZLL01. The sequence goes on from CAKZLL010000392.1 coordinate 5,151, forward strand.
TAGTGATAAATTCTTAGAATATGCTACGATGATTGGTTTCGTACTGATTATTGGTTTAGTGCTTTACGCAAATGGTCTGGATGTGCTTCGTGCCATTCGAGGAAAATAAAATGATAGAAGGATCAACATGGTATGACCGTGTTGATCCTCTAAATAAATAAGCATGAAACCATCAAATTATTTTGGTTTATACGAGATGCCGATTTCTTTTACGGTTGATAAAAAAGCTTTAAAAAAGAAATTCTATGCACTAAGCAGACAATTTCATCCTGATTTTTATACTCAGGAGAGCGAAGCTAAACAACAAGAGATCTTAGAATTATCCTCTATTAATAATCAAGCATATAAAGTGCTAAAAGATTTTGATAAGCGGATGAAATACATTTTGGACATTAAGGGCATTATTAAAGAAGAAGGAAAAAATAGCCTTCCTCAGATGTTTTTAATGGAAATGATGGATATTAATGAAGCTTTAATGGAATTGGAGTTTGACTTTGATGAAAACAATTATAATCAAGTCAAAAACGATTTGCAACAGCTCAACGACACGCTCTATAAATCGGTTCAACTCATCATTGAAAACTATAATGATGCAGTTATAACCGAAGCAGAATTAAATAAATTGAAAAATTATTATTTTAAACGCAAGTATTTGTTGCGTATTCAAGAAAATTTATCTAAGTTTGCACCGCTTTAGAAGTAGAGCAATTAGTTATTTATAGCTTTCTACCATAATAAATAACTGTAATATGCCTTGGTGGTGGAACTGGTAGACACGCTGGATTCAAAATCCAGTGCTTTCGGGCGTGCGGGTTCGATTCCCGCCCGAGGTACTATATAAGCCTTGTAAGTCATTGACTTGCAAGGCTTTCTTTTTTTTAGGAATAGCAAAAAATAAAAATTCATTGACAATTTTTACCAAAATGAATATCTTTTTAGTCTAGCAGTGGCTTGTCCTGTTGTCTTTCAAAGAGTTAAAACAATAGAACAAGCCCACACATTGGAATAAAAAGCAAAATTATCAAAGAGCCATTTTTTATTAAAGTAACGATTATAATTCTCTAAGCACCTTCCACAATCTTTATCTCTTCATCTGTCAAACTGTATAGTTCATAAACCATGCGGTCTATTTCCTTATCTGTTTTATTGATTTCCGCTTGTAGTTGATTGATTGCTGTTTTGTAATCATTGAAATAATCTTCCCATTCATCCTGTTCCGATAATTTGAGTTTGATTTTCTTCTTTTTCAATTCTTTTAGAAAAGTTGCAAAATCGTAATCGTAGAATGATTGTAGTTTTTTGGAAAGTTTCCAGTTCTTTTCGTTCAATGGGTCATGCCCCATTGGATTTAAATTGGTTTGAAGGCGACGAAGAAAACCGAGCAATTTTTTTATTAATTGAAGCGGTTTTTGAAATTTGGTTTTCAGATTTTTCAATTAATTTTTCTTTTTCATTCGTATAATCCGCAATTGGAATTTGTTCAAAATATTGTGGTTGGAATAATGCCATAAGCGTGTTTTAGTATTCTTTTTTATTGGTTAAGTAACGCTAACAAAACTGAACAAACTCTATCATACCTTCGTGTTTTTTGTTTGTTTTTATATTTTATTAATTGCGTTTGTATTACAGTGTAATTAGAACTATTTTATCATAATTCTTCACCAATCAATTTTAAAGCTATGGGATGTAATTCATTAATAACTTCTTCATTCGTCTTTTCTCTATAAATAACCAATTTATTATATCCATAAATAAAAGCATAACATCTTCATTTTATCATTTATATTTTTGGGATTTGATTATTTTTCAGGTCTTATTGATTTATATTTTCAATAAAAATAAAAAAAATATAAATTTAAAAAATTCATAAAAAAATACTAATCAAATATTTAAACATATAGATTTTATATGTTCAAATAAATTCAAAAAAAAATCAAAAAAAAAGGTGACATATTTAATTCTTAAAGGATTAAATTATTGTAAACAGGAACAAAATTATAATAACAATTCATTATTCGATTAAGTAACTTACTAATGAAAACAGTTTATCATAATTAACCAACCTAGATTTACAATCTACAGGCGGTATTCCGAAAAGCCTAATTACAAATAGAGTAGGAAAATATGATTATTAAAATTTATTATCATGGCTAGTACAGTAAATGGGTATCGTTTTACAGGACAAAAATACGTATTTGATAAAACTTACAATATCACTAAAGCACCAGCTGATTGCGATTGGTCAAGATGGGGAATGTTGCATGGAGATGCTCAAGAGTATGGAGGTGAAGCATATAGATTATACTGTTTCGTACGTGGTACTTCAAGTAGATTATATCAATTTGTACTCAATAGATCAACTAATTCTTTTGAATTTGGATATTCTCCAAATCCTAATAAAGAGACAACCATCAAAGTAATAAAGATTACTGGAACACCAAATACTGGTCTTTCTAATACACTTGGCATGTGTAATAATGATACTCAATTCAAATTGTATAAGTTTGGTGCTAGTGTCAATACTAATGGTAGAATGTATGAATATATTTATGATGGTACTTCATATGATTATAAACGTAGATTGAATGTAGAAATTACATCAGATATCGATTATGGTAAAATGGGGATGTTATATAATCAGGAAAATAGATATGGTAAAGAAGGTACACGTTTATATTGTCCAATGGTAAGTGATAGTGACAAAATTGTCCAGTTTAAACTTAATGATGCGGGTGACTTATTTACTCGAGTAGATGATATGCCTATTGAGCGAGTTCCTAATCAGGATAATTTACGTTCTTTTTCATTAGCATTTGGACAAGGAACATTCAACTTATACTACCTAGGCCAATAATAATCTTCGATTATTAAATAAAATTACATTCTAATCACTATTACACTGTGACAAAAGTCTTGTATTACAATATTTATCGTTCTTACTTCAGAACACTCATTTTATATTGTAATCAAGACTTTTGCTTTTAATAAAAAAATTATGAATATTTTAGTAACAGGTTTTGAGAACTTCATGGGAAGTTATAATCCTACCCAAGATATAGCAAGAGCATTAAATGGTCAACATTTTTTTGGCGTACAAGTAACAGGTATTGTTATTCCCGTCTCATGGGGAAATGCTTGGAAAACCGTCGAAGCTCATATTGATGAGAGCATGAAGAATGGTAAAAAATATGATGCAGTCATCAACTTTGGTCTTGATTCAATGGCTCAAGGAATTCAACTAGAGACAATAGCTCACAATAATATGAATGGTACTACTCCAGGTGCTGATAGTAAACGTGCTAAAGTTGGAAAAATTTATTCTGGTCTACCAACCAACCTTAATACCATTAAGGCTTCCTTACCTATCACTTATTTGTTCGACCAAATGGCTGCTGTTAAAGGAGAAGAAAAATCTGTAATAACAAATGTTGCTCCAGGAAAAATGTTAGTAACAACAACAAGTATTGATGCAGGAGACTATTTGTGTAATTTTACTTTCTTTAATAATATGTATCAATACATTGATGCATCGACCTACCAAGCCATATCAAAATATAAAGGCTTTATACATGTAACAGGTCTAGGTGGATCTGATGCAGTCAAACTAGCCGATATACAGCAATCCGCTGCTTATGTTATCAAACAAGTCGCTAAAGAATTAGTTAGAACTGCTGCTCAACAAGCAGTTACTGATAATGTAGTCGCAAGTGTCCCTAAGTTATTAAACTAGATAGAACTTATAAACTATTACTAAATACTACAATTATAACATTATAATACGAAATCATGAAAATTAAGGCTCGGATCTCTTGAAGAGATCCGAGCCTTAGGCTTTAAACCCTCTTTCTTATTAAATTTATGAAAAAACCCTTTTCTGGAATGATAATAAAATATAATACAGCCCAAAATAGTATTATACCAATCGTACCATAGAGGTTTTACTAATTAATATCCGCGAACACATCGAAATCCTATATCATTATAATTAAGATAAGGTGTAAGACAATTACGTTTAGTTACAGGCAAAAAGAAATCCGCAAACCACGAACCACAGCGAAGTACTCGATATTTTCCAGAAGGAAATCCGTGTGGATTTTGAGCGATTTTATTTGAGTATTGATTATAATACTTTTCATCATACCAATCCCAACACCATTCCCAAACATTTCCACTCATATCATAAAGCATTAAGGCGTTCGGAAGAAAAGATCCCACAGGAGCAGTATATTTATAATTATCAGTGCTATCACGTCCGTTCATGTAGCGATTTAAATCATTTATATCATTTGTTCCTGCCCATTTTGTTCGATTTTTTGCGCCTCCACCAGCCGCATATTCCCATTCTGCCTCGGTGGGCAAACGATAGCCTTTTGCTGACCAATCACAAGTTATTGTCCATTTGACATCGTCGTATTTATCCTTATTATTATCATCTTTATCCTTTTTATTAATTGTATAACAAGGATTTAATCCTTCTTCTTCACTCCTCCAATTACAATATTCTATTGCATCATACCATGACACATAAATAGCGGGGCGTTGTCCTCGTCCCCAATTATCATCTTTAGATTTAGGTTTATTCGTAGCAACACAAAAAGCGTCGTATTCCTCAAAAGTAATTTCATATTGATCCATATAGAAACTACTCACTTCGACGCTATGCAGTGGTTTTTCATTCTTTTTACCTTCATTATTTCCCATTTTAAAAACTCCGCCTTCTACATAAACCATACCTTTAGGCGGCACAATCCTATCTTTTGAGGTATTTTTTTTACTAATTAAAGCGCATTGAAAAGTTGTGCTAAGGCAAATAAACGCAAACAATAAAAAATAATTAAACTTCATCTTTTGTTGGTTTATAATTGTTTTTGTATAGAAATTAGTGTGTTTTCAACTCCATCTTATTATCGTCAAATCATCCGTCGGTCGCAATCCATATTCCTTTTCAATGTGCCTTAATTTCCGATCTAAGGCATTGTCAGAATCTAGTTCTTTTTTATCTTTTAATAAAAAATCAATTATCTGTTCCATTGTTATGAAAGGGTATTTTTGATTATTAAATGGCTTGAACGTAAAAATACCATCTGTCGAAAGGCTTAAATCGTTGATATTAGATAAGGATAGTTTTTGATGTTGGTTAGCAAACCACGTTTCAAAATCTTCGGTAAGGTGATAGCCCAAATAATCAGGACGATCGTCTTGTTCATACTCCATTAATTCCCCATTGTAGGAAACTAGCCCGTCTCCTACTGTTAGGATTTCTGCTTTTTTTTCTTTTGAATCGACAATTCCTAATATTAATGTACTTAATAATTCCTCTCGTTCTAGTCCTAGACTGCCTTTAAAGATTATTAATTTTTTGAATAAATCGCGCAAAATGTTTTTTAATAAAATTGGTAGGGTGCGTAGGGCAAAGGCATGCCTTTGCCCTACATTACCAACATTTCCCGACATAATAAATTCTTTATAACTATATTCTTTTGCGATTTGCCTCAATGTTTTGCCGATCAATGTCGCGGCAAAATGACTTTCTTTTCCCATAGAACAGCCATCCAATACGGCTATCAAAATCTTGTCTGTTCCTATCTCGCTTGAAATGTAATAATCTTCATTATGATTGATATGAAAATCTCCTATGATAGATGTAGAATATAATTTCATTTAATTTTCAAGCTATATTTAAACGAAAAAGTTCCGTTCAGTATATAGTAAATCATCTAAATTGAGGATTAAAAATCATTTTCAACTCTCAACTCTCAACTCTTATCGAACTGATCGAACTACACCAAAACCACGACTAACACTTTTCCCCAAACCAACATCATTTGGAATAAAAAGATTAGACTCAAAAGATAAAGTAAAGGCTTTAAGTTTGTTTCGTTTCATATGCACGATGTTTTCGCTATGAATGTTAATGATGTGGGCTTCAATCCGTTTTTCCCACTTATAATTAATGCCTTTGACAAAAGAAACGAGGTGATTCCCCAATTTGCGCTCTAGATAACTCACGCGCTCACTCAGTCGAGTGATTTTATTAAATTCCTCAAAATTCCGTTGTGTAATCGGCATCCAATTTCGGATTTCATATTTAAAAAGCCGTTCCCAAACTTGTATATTAAATTGATTGACTCTGAGTTGATCTATTTTTGTATCGTAAGGCTTGCCATTGAGTTCGAGTGTCCAATCGGGTTGTGAGAATAGCTTTTGTGCCTCTTCTATACAATCATCCAAAAAAACAACCATTGGCTTGCCGCGTCTTCGTTTATATTGAATCAGCGGATAGCGATAATGATAGGCATTTTTGGCATTTTCATCATTATTGTGATTATGAAACCATTCATGTTCTCGACCTACTTTCTTGACTAATGCGCCTCTAAATGCGCCTATTTCATCCTTTTCAATCCGTGTGTCAAAAGTTACAGTCAATACGCGAAGTTCTTTCATAATGCCTCTATATTATGTTTTTAATAATCTTGCAATGATATTCTTTTTTCGCAAAAGGACAAACTTACTATGGTTTATTTTTCTCTTTTCTATCCAAAATAACCGCTACAAAGGAGGAAAAATTTACTTATTTTTATTGTTAAAAAAAATTTACTTTTTCCAGTAAATTCTCTTAACTTTGTCTTAGATTGTCAAGGTTAAGCATTTATTACTGATTATCAGCTTTTTATACATTAAATGTTCTACCGATGCATATGCAGAGTCCAAACTGGAGTGGATTAAGACTTCTTTGAAGCTGTTTCTTGAATTGTTACAAATGCATATGCAGAGTCCAAACTGGAGTGGATTAAGACTTTTCATATTCTTCACCGCTTAAATCCATAAGCAAAATGATGCATATGCAGAGTCCAAACTGGAGTGGATTAAGACATTACCTCTGCCTGTTTTTCTTTTGTTAATATTTCCATATGCATATGCAGAGTCCAAACTGGAGTGGATTAAGACAATGAACGTTTAGCAATAGATTTTGCGGTTTTATATTCATGCATATGCAGTATCCAAAGTGGAGTGGATACACTTTATTTAAAGAAAACGGACTAGAATATCCGTGCTACACAATTTGCGGCTTTCCATGTCGTTATAAGACCTATATTTTTAACTTCACCATAAAATCAACTGCCTAGCGAACCATTCTACATTTTCACTATTTTTATCCGACTATTACAAAACAAAGGCATTCCTTTGTCCTACGTCACAATCAAAACATCTACGATATGAAATACCTATTCTTGTTATTGTTCGCAATAGGTGCTACTACTACATCTTATAGTCAAGATTCGCTTTTTTCGGATCAAGAGTTGAAACAATTAAAAATCTACGAAGACACGATTCAAGTCTTATCTTATCATGTTTTAAGAGATAGAAAAGACGAAGAGCGGTATTATAGCTGCCAAGAATTGATCAAGACTTTCGTGAAAGCACTCAAAATAAATAACTCGTTTTATTACGCATTTGATTCCGTGCGTCATGTCTCTATTCAATATCCTGATGATAGTACTTTTCGCCTCATCACTTGGCAATTGTATGTCGGGCCAAATGAATACAAATATTACGGATCCATCCAAATGCGCTCCGAAAAGCTCGTACTTTTTCCATTGAGTGATCGCTCCTCTATGATGTTTTTACCACAAAAAGAAACACTTACCGCCCAAAATTGGTATGGTGCATTGTACTACAATATCAAACAAGTTTCCACGTCAGAAGGCACATATTACACGCTTTTTGGATTGGATATGTATAAATTAATGTCGCGCAGAAAAGTCATTGATGTCTTGCATTTTGATAAAGAAGGCAAGCCGCAGTTTGGCGCACCGCTTTTTGTACAAAAAGATTTGAGAGATCCCAATATTCCAAAAGAAATTATCAAAAACCGCGTAATCATTGAATACAGCGCAGAAGGAGCAGTTTCTTGTAATTTTAGTGATGATTATGGTATGATCATTTATGATAATTTGATTAGAATTCCTGGCGGTATGAAAGGGCAAGGAATGCTAAGTGTATCGGATGGCAGTTATCGTGGTTATAAATTTGATGGCAATCACTGGCTTTATAAGTCGAAAGTTTTTAATGATTTTCAAGAAGAAGCACCACGCGAACAGCCGATTTTAGATAATCGAAAAGATGGGCTTTTTGGACCAGGTAAAAAACGTAAGAACAAGAAACGTAAATAATAGGAATGTTTTTTAAAATAAAAATGGCAATAAAAACACTTAGTTTCTATTGCCATTTTTGTTTTAAAAGTATCCAAACAATCTAATTCATTTATATCGCTTGATGATTAAACGGCTGAATAATCATTTCTGAAACTACGCCAGAACGCGGCTGTTGACACAAAAACCAAACAGATTTTGCGGCTTCCTTTTGAGTAATAAACTTATTTTTCTGAACACGTAAATCAATTTCATCCCAAAAAGGTGTATCAACACCTCCTAGATAAATATTAGTAATTCGGACATTTGTGCGTTTCAATTCCTCTCTTATTGATTTCGTTAAGCCATTCAAGCCATACTTTGATGCCGAATAAGCACTCGCGCCAGCCATAGGCGTTTTGCTCAAAACACCAGGCATATTAATCACTAAACCTTTCTTAACCGCTTTCATGGCAGGTAAAAATGACTTAAATAAATAAAAACTACCTTTCAAATTAACATCAATTGACCGATCAAAATCCTCGTAAGTCAGTTTTTCTAAAGGTCGAATAATACCAATACCAGCCGCATTAATCAAAATATCCAAGACACTTATTTGTTCATGGATTTTTTGGGCAGTAGCTTCTACCGCAGCAGCATTTGTAATGTCCATTTCAAAAACTTGGCTAGAAGGAATAGCCAATTCACTCGCCAATTTTTGAAGGGCTGCTCCATTTCTACCCGTCAAAAACACATTCGCAAGACTATTTTTCATCAACCGCGCTACTTCGCTACCAATTCCACCAGTAGCACCAACGATCAACACATTTTTCTTAAATAAGCTTTCCATTTTTATTGGTGTTTTATTTCACAATAAATTGATAACCAAAGAAGTATAACTAAAAAAAGTCCTCAACATTTTTACTTGATGAGAACTTTTTATTTTCATTAAATAGTTGAATTAGCTTCTAATTGTTGCCAAAAATTCATCGCGATATTCTCGTTCAGTAAATTTTCCACCATATTCCGAAGTAACGGTGCTCGAACAAACATCTTCTACGCCGCGCGATTGCACACACATATGTCTTGCTTCAATATAAACCGCGACATCATCCGTTTCTAATACTCTTTTTAACTCTTCCGCAATCTGAATAGTCAAACGTTCTTGCACTTGCGGGCGTTTCGCATAATATTGCGCGATCCGATTTAATTTGGATAAGCCAATCACTTTTTCACTTGGAATATAAGCAATATGAGCCGTTCCATAAATCGGTAAAAAATGATGTTCACAAGTTGAAAAAATACTAATATCCTTTTCAACAAGCATACGACCGTAACCGAATTTGTTATCAAACATCGTCGGCGCAGGTTTATTTTCAGGGTCTAGCCCTTTAAAAATTTCTTTGACAAACATCTTCGCCACTCGCTTTGGCGTTCCATTTAGACTATCATCTGATAAATCTAGTCCAATCGTTTCCATAATTTGACGGAAATGATTGGCAATTTTTTCTATTTTATCCTCATCCGACATATCAAACGCGTCGGCTTTCATAGGTGTATCAATAGAAGTAGCAACGTGATCTTCTCCAATTTCATCAAAAACCATTTGATTATGATTATAATTTTCGTTTAAAACTAAATGCTCTGATTTCATCTTTGTTCGTTTTAGCAGAAGCAAATTCGCCCCATCTAAAATTTCAAGTAAAGACCGTTCAATGGTTCAAGCTCGAAATAAGAGGTCTCTGTTCTGAAGTGATTAAATAAGTACAATTAAAGATTTAAAATTATTTTACTTTAAAAATTATATTGCACTTTTTTTTAATAAAGGAGCTCGCAAAAAATAATCTCCTCATCTTACTATAAATTTTACTTTTTACTATCTTGCTTTCTTCTTATATAGCTCGTTATGCGGCGTAAAAATTGCCTTGTAAAAAATAAAATTTATCACGCAATATTGAGTAAATTATTTATTTCTTTGTTCCTAAAATTCGATTATTTTTTCAGAACACCTGTACTATTTACAACTTTTTGGTTCATTATTTTAACCATATCATAAACATTACCTTGCCTTATTTTGTTTAAAAAAATGTGAATAAAATCAACGAAACATTAAACAAAACATGGGATATTGCAGTTATTGGCTCAGGAATGGGGAGTTTGACTGCTGCTGCGCTTCATGCTAAAGATGGAAAGAACGTTATTGTTTTAGAGCAAAATTACCTACCAGGAGGTTGTGTAAGTTCTTATTACCGAAAGGGATATGTCTTTGAAGCTGGCGCGACAACCCTGGTCGGGTTAGATGAAAATATGCCATTGAAATATCTCTTAGATGAGATTGATATTCAAATTGATACCATTCTTTTAAAAACACCCATGCAAGTCCATTTAAAAAATGGAACAATCATTACACGACATACTCAATTAGAAAAATGGATTGCCGAAGCAGAGCAAACTTTTGGTAAAAAAAATCAACGGGCATTTTGGGAATATGCGTATAAAATTAGTCAATTTGTTTGGGAAAGTTCGCTCAAACAACGCTCCTTCCCTCCTACTCAATGGAAAGATTTAGTGCCTTTAATTAAAAATTTTCAATTTAAACAAGTTAAATACGCAGCAACTGCATTTACTTCTATGAAAAAATTATTGACGCAATTTGATTTGCTCGATAATACGCTTTTTGTAGATTTTATTAATGAACAATTGCTTATTACAGCACAAAATCATATTGAAGAAGTCAATGTTTTATTTGGTTGTACCGCTTTGTGTTATACTAATTTTGGAAATTATTATGTAAATGGTGGCTTGATTAATTTAGTAAAGCCTATTTGTCAATACATTGAAAATCAAGGAAGTACCGTATTGACCCGAGTTGGCGTTGATCAAGTTAAAGCGGTTGATAATCATTATGAATTGCGGACAACACGCAAAGGAAACGGGCAAATTGTAAAAGCTAAACAAATCATATCAGGCATTCCCATTAATAATACATTAGAAATATTTTCTTCGCCTCAGCTTCAAAAGAAATATAAAAAATCGGTTTTACCTTCTGAAAAATTGGTGAGTGCTTTTGGAATGGGAATTGGTTTTCAATCTGATCAAACTTTTGATTGCATTCATCATCAAATTCATCTTCCTAAGCCGCTTCCTTTTTGTCAATCAAAATCAATTTTTCTGAGTATTAATCATCCAAATGATTTGTCTCGTGCGCCAAAGGGGCATTATGTTGCCAATATCAGCACACACATTCAAGACCCTCAAAATAATTTTCAATTTGATAAAACAGAAGTGGAAAATGCTATTTTTAAAATATTAGAAGAAAGAGGTTTCATCAAAAGAAACGAAGTTCAATATTATCACTCTTATTTACCTGCATCGTGGGAAAATTGGATCGGTCGGAAATATGGTTTTGTAGGCGGTTATCCGCAATATTTCAAAATCAAACCTTGGCAAATGATTGATGCTCGACTTGATGGTAAAGGCGCTTATATTTGTGGTGATACGACTTATCCTGGTCAAGGCATTCCTGGAGCAACATTAAGTGGATTGATTGCCTATTCTAAAATGCAATAAAATAATAAAGCGAGAAATCAGGTGTCGGCATTTAATCTTGCTGACACCTGACACCTCGCCCCTGACACCTCAACTACTATTTCACAATTTTAAAAGTAACTCTTCGGTTTTTTTCGTGTAAATCATCTTCACATTGACAACTAGCACAATCGACCGCAGGAATAGTTTCTCCATACCCAACAGAAGTTAATCTAATTTTATTAACACCTCTTCCTACTAAATAATTCTTTACACTTTTAGCTCGTTTTTGCGAAAGTGATAAATTATAAGCATCTCTTCCTCGACAATCCGTATGAGCAGATAATTGAATATCAATAGCTGGATTCTCTAATAAGATTTTAACTAAACGATTTAAAACCACCTCTGAACGATCTTGTAAACTAGCTTTATCAAAATCAAAATAAATATCCTCTAATGTAATTTCTCTATTGACAAAAATCTGATCTAAAACGATTTCTACAACAGGTATATCCGCGTCCAATTTTTCATATTTATCCTTCGTAGCTGTCCAAGAAACAGAATTAGTTAAATAACCTGCTTTCGTAGCTTTAAAAGAATAGGTCTGATTATCAGTGACTTCTAATATATTTTTGCTTAATGCTTGATTATCTAAAAGAATAGTTGCACCATCTAGCATAGATTTTCCTATCACAGGGCTATTCGGATTATTTGGGTCTTGATATTTTTTTTCTAAAACCCTTACTTCTACCAACTTAGCGATTTTTTTAACAATAACTGGTGGTTTTTCTTCTTTTATAACAGGTTTTTCAACGACTACTGGTACTTCAATTTTACGCACAATCGGCTTTTTCACAAAGAAACTTTGTACAAAAGTAGGAAATCCAAATCGTCCTTTTTTATCTCCTAAATCAATATAATCCTTGGTAAGAGTACATTTTTTTCCTATAAAATTAGGCTTAGCAATGACAGATATTTTGGTTTCACTCAGGTCTGAAATATAGATTTTTCCATCAACTCCAAGTTGTAATGCGCCAGTTTGGCGATTTTTTTTCTTCTTGCGAATAACTTTTTCACTCGATTTGATCTTGTCTTTATTATATCTTCCAATATCAAATTGCTTAATTTCTCCACCAAATAATGAACTCACATAAAGTCTTCGACCAGAAGATGAGAACTCTATTCCGTAAGGATTTCCAGTAATTTTTTCCAATTTAACAGGGCTAGTTACCTTTCCTGTTTCATTATTAAGTACTAAAGCAAAAATAAGTTAACAATTAAAATCTAGCTTAAACTCAATGCTAAAGTCTTCATTATTATATTTT
>CAKZLL010000393.1 GCA_937125475.1 uncultured Saprospiraceae bacterium
ATAATATTCCATTAATCAAAAAAACAAATATTCGATTAGTCGCTGGGGCTGGTTTTTTGTGGGCGCAAGAAGGGAATTTGAGGCATGAAGAGATTTTTGCTGGTGTGGAAAGGGTTTTTAAATTGGGTGCTCGTCGAAGAATGCGTTTAGGGTTGTATGCTGTTTTGGCAAATGGCAATTATCGTGAACCTGGACCAGCTTATAAAATTTCCATAGATATTATTGATACTTGGAAAAAGAATTGGAGTTACTAAAAACAGTGGACGGTTAACAAAATGTTCGCTGATGATTAATGGGGCATTATTATTTATTAGTTAACAATTTAGGCGTGAGATGTCAAACAAAAGCGATAATTGAAGCATTTTTTCTGACACTTGACACCTCGCGCCTGACACCTAAATATTATTACTATGGCAATACAACCTTTTCATGTGGCTGTTCCCGTGCATGATTTGCAGGCAGCTCGCGTATTTTATACCGAAATTTTGGGCTGTGCAGAAGGACGAACAGCAGATAACTGGGTCGATTTAGACTTTTTTGGGCATCAATTTGTCTTACATTACAAACCAAAATCAACAGAAGAAGTACATTCTAATTCTGTTGATGGTCATGCTGTTCCTGTGCCGCATTATGGCGTTGTTTTGGAATGGGAGGCTTGGGAGGCATTAGCAGAAAAGCTCCAACAGCATCAAGTCAAATTTCAAATCGAACCTTATATTCGTTTTAAAGGGCAAGCAGGCGAGCAAGCAACAATGTTTTTCCTTGATCCGTGTGGCAATGCGTTGGAATTTAAAGCCTTTAAGGATATTGGTCAATTATTTGCTAAATGATTTCCTTACTTTTACAAAAATTCTTAAAGAATCAAATAAAAAATAAAAAATGACCAATTTAGAAATTCCTAACTTATTTTCTGTTAAAGGTAAAACGGTATTGATTACTGGTGGTTCAAGAGGTATTGGCTTAATGATGGCTTCGACTTTTGTTAAAAATGGAGCAAAAGTTTATATCTCTTCTCGAAATGCTGCGGTTTGTAAAGCCGTTGAAACGGAATTAAATAAAATTGGTGAATGCATTGCTATTCCTGCGGATTTATCAACGGAGGAAGGATTAGAAACTTTGGTTGGCGCAATCAATGCCAAAGAAAGTTCATTGGATGTTTTAATTAATAATGCAGGAGCTAACTGGAGCGCACCTTTTTCTGAATATCCCAAAAAAGGATATGAAAAAGTAATGGGCATCAATGTAAAACCTATCTTTTTCTTAACACAGGCACTTTTACCGCTTTTGGAAAAAGCAGCAAGCCACGAAAATCCAGCAAGAATTATAAATGTTGGGTCAATTGATGGAATTAGAGTTTCTACGATTGATAATTCTGCTTATGGCATGAGTAAAGCCGCAGTTCATCATTTGACAAAGATCATTTCTGTGAAAATGGCTGGTAAAAGTATTACAGTGAATGCGATAGCACCTGGACCATTTCCTAGCAAAATGACAAAAGGAATGCTTGAACATGCACAAAAATTAGTAGAAAACGCCAATCCAATGCGCCGAATTGGACAACCTGGAGATATGGGCGGAATTGCTGTTTTTCTAGCTTCAGAAGCTGGTTCTTATGTAAATGGTGCGATTATTCCTGTTGATGGCGGACAACATTTGATGGCTGCTTTGTAAGCTATTTACTTCATCTGATGAAATAAAAAAATCAATTATCAAATTGAACATCATTCATAAAAAAATAAGTGGTTAGAAAACTCAATGTTCTCTAACCACTTATTTTTTATTTAGTCAATTGCTGATTAGATATTCAACAATTTTTTGTTTTCAGCATCTTTCAATTTCATTTGTTCACCTATCTGACTAGATGCCGCAAAAGAAGCCGTCAAAGTAGTCAACATATCAGCCGAAGCGGACGGGGAATTTGGTAATAAAATCAAATTACTATTGGTTCCTTCTCCGATTGCTTGCAATGTATCATAATGCTGCGTAACAACGATCAAAGCAGATGCTTCTTGTGAATTAATACCAACTTGATTCAAAATATGAACCGAATCTTCCAAACCTTTAGCGATTTCTCTACGCTGATTTGCAATACCCTCACCTTGTAAACGCTTGCTTTCTGCCTCTGCTTCTGCTTTCGCTACAATACGGATTTTTTCTGCTTCTGCTTCATATTCTGCCGCTACTTTCTCGCGTTCAGCTGCATTAATACGGTTCATTGCATGTTTCACCGCTTGATCTGGATCAATATCTGTAACTAAAGCTTTCACAATTCCATAACCATATTCGCGCATTGCTTCTTCTAATTCACGACGAATAGCAATAGCAACATCATCTTTTCTGACGAATACATCATCTAATTTCATCTTAGGTACTTCCGCACGGATTGTATCAAATACATAAGATGTAATTTGATCGTGAGAATTATCTAATTTATAAAAAGCATCATAAATAGAATCTTTTAAGATAAAAAACTGTACCGAAACTTTTAATTTTACAAATACATCATCTTTGGTTTTGGTTTCAACCATTACATCTAATTGCTGAATTTTCAAGCTAACACGACCTGCAATTCGGTCTACTAAAGGAATTTTCAACTGTAATCCTGAATGACGAACGCTATGAAATCTACCTAGTCGTTCGACTAAAACGGCTTTTTGTTGTTTAACTGTAAATAAACCTGATGCTATAAT
>CAKZLL010000394.1 GCA_937125475.1 uncultured Saprospiraceae bacterium
AATGTATATTATTTTTCAATACAAAAAACAAAAATGAAAAAAAATTTACTTTTTACTACGTTATTTTTTCTAGTTTCCTGTTCTGTTGATAGCCCGCCTTCATTAAGTAGTAATTCTACAACATTTGATTATAGAGATTATGCAATGGGGAGTTTTAGAGTAGGGATTTCACATAACTATCGGTTCATCAATCCAAATATTAGCAACTTTACGGCTGACAATGAACTAAATCTAACGGTTTTTCGCTCGACTTACTACGATGATGAATTAATCATAAAAGGCGTTCATGGAGAATGCATTTTCGCTTATATGAAAGATAATAAGTTTAGCTTTTCGCCTTTTGAAACCAATCTTAGACCTGAAAATTTAGGATTTAATATTAGTCCGCACTGCCCTTCTTGCAAAATTTATATGTCAGGCTCAGGTAGTGTTTCCGAATTGGAAAGAGGCATTGAAAAAAGCACTTTTAGTATTACCATAAAACTTAATTATGATGGCGTAGATTTAGTTGATTATAACGGATCTAAGCAATTAAACTTGCCAAGACCAGTTACAGAAGCGGATGATTGTTAATAAAAAAATAAACCTATAAGGTCTTCAAAGATCTTATAGGTTTATTTTTTATCGGAATATTTTTTGTCTGATTATCCTACCATTTCTTATAAACACCAAAGGTAACAGGTGCAACAAAACCAGTATAATTTGCACGAATAATACTAGCTGTCCCAAGTGTAAAACCGATTTTATTATCTAATTCATACAAAAGTTTACCACCTAATCCGATCCAATCTTGATCATTAGGATACAATCCAGTTTGTAATAAATTATTACCTGCATTATCGAAATCACCGTTTTCTGTTGATGTTTTGATAGTTGTATTTAAGATAATATATCCGCCTTTGATGACTTCATATCCTACTTCGGCATAAATACTTGAATAATCGCTATATCCATTAGTTGCAACAACATATCCTATATCTGCGAAAGCGTATAATTTAGGAGTTATTCCGCCTCCAACGTGGAGAAAACCACCAAAGAAATTAGCCAAATAACCAGTAGTTAAGCCTTTATCCAAATCATTACTTCCTGTATTCAAATGTGTTTGAATAGAAACTGCTGCTTTTACACCTTTGTCCCAAAGCCTATATTTTGCTGCTAAATAAACATTGCTTAAACCAATTAAACTACCTTCTTCTAAGAGTGGCATAGAAGTAAGGGAATCAACCTGCGTTCCAGAAGCAACATATTTGAAAGGAAGATGACCGATGATTGTAAACTTGTCAGAAACACCATAAACACCATAAATACCTAGATCAGAACTTGAAATATTTCTGTTCAGTGGATCTGTATCATCAATTGCTCGACCATCTCTTATCAAGCCATTATAAGTACCTTGTAATTGTAAAGTAGTTTGTAGTTGAAGAAAAGCTGTACCTTTTTCTTGTGCCCAAGGCCCTTGTCCATAAGTTGGAATAGTAACAATAAAAGTCAAACAAACAAGTGAGAAAGCTTTCAATAGGTTTAACATAGGTTTCATTGAAATTGTATTTTTTTGTTGAAAAATAAGCGTTTGATGATTACAAGTTTACTATTTTTTGGTTGTTTTTTGCTGAAAAAAGTAAACCTTATTCATAATTATATATAAAGGAAAAAAAAATTTGTGAATTTTTATTTGAAGTTTGATTACTGTAATAGTTTTATTTACCGCTTTGTCCTATCCCTTACTATAATATTTTAAAAATATTGTAAAAAAATAGATATGTAATAATTTGAAAATTAAAACATGATTTTCCTTTGGGGCTTTTGTGAGGTTATTATAAACTAAATATGCCAATTTGATTTTAGGGAATGTTTAAGAAAGTTATTACAATTTTTTAATTAAACAAAATACAATATCATGTCCAATCGTAATGTTTTCTCCTAATTGAATTGATTTGGAATTTCTAATTAATCCCCTGCCGTCTGGCTGATAATTTCTATGAAAATAAAGAATTTGTGCTGCGCCATAATCTTGTGTTACCCCAAATCCAAGACCTGCAAAATCAGATACTTTCTTAATTCGGCGTTCTGCTTCATCCATTAATTTCGTGCCAATACCCATTCTTTGAAATCGTTGAAGTACATTAAAATCTACAATTTCTGGAATACCTTTTTCTTGGAATGGTTCGTAATCCGACTTCCATTTAATAGTTAAATAACCTGCAAAAAATCCATCTAATTCAGCGAGAATAATATCTCTTTCTCCGCTTTCTTGATAAGCAAAATATTGCATATACTGAGCGACTGACTTGTTCCATCCTTGTGCTTGAAAAGCTTGATTGATTACTTGACAGTCTGATTTTTGAATATCCCTAAGTATTATTTTTGTCATTTCCTTATTTTATAAATGCAATAACTTTTGTTCTACGATAGTTCCTAAATATTAAAAAAACGATTTTAAACGATTTTAAATCTTTGAAGTCTAAGTTTCATAAATCGACAGGGTTTTGAAATAAAAAAAAATAAAAATGAAACCAGAACATTCAAAGCAACTACAACACTTATATTGGCGAGCAGGCTTCGGTATTACATCAATGAAACTCCACCAGAAAGGAAAGCCAATAGAAGAAGCGATAAAATTGATAAAACAGGCTAGACGAGTACAAAAAATTCCCAATATGCCAACTTCTGGTAACGGATCAGGTATGATGAATGGGCAAGCTCAGCGTCGATCTGAACGAAAATTGACAGGAGAAATTAATGCACATTGGGTAGAATATATGTCCAAAACGAATAATCCTTTATTGGAAAGGATGTCCCTTTTCTGGCATGATCATTTTGCTTGTCGAATTGTCAATTCTAAAATGGCTTTGAATTACATTGATGCGATTCGGTCAAATGCATTAGGCAATTTTAGGGATTTGCTTTTAGCTGTTTCCAAATCGACTGCTATGATTCGTTATCTTAATAATCAACAAAATCGCAAGCAACGACCAAATGAAAATTTCGCGCGAGAAGTCATGGAATTATTCACTTTGGGGCGAAATAATTATACCGAAAAAGATATAAAAGAAGCCGCTAGAGCCTTTACGGGCTGGAGTTCTAATAAACAACATGACTTTGAATTTAGAAGCAAATTCCACGATACAGGACAAAAAAACTTTATGGGAATTACAGGCAATTTCAAAGGAGAAGATATTATTAATATCATTTTATCCAAAAAAGAAACAGCTCATTATATCGTGTCTAAGATTTATAAATATTTTGTAAATGAAAAAGCCCCAAGTAAACGCATCAAGAATTTAGGAGATTATTTTTATAGAAAAGACTATGATATTGGTGCATTGATGCAAAAAATATTTACAAGCAGTTGGTTTTATGATCCTGAAAATATAGGAACTAAAATCAAATCGCCGATTGATTTTTTGGTAGGATTAATGAAAACGATTGACCTCGAATTTAAAAGTCATAAAACCATTCTTTTCGTAGAAAAAGCTTTAGGACAAGTATTATTTAATCCACCAAATGTAGCAGGCTGGCAGGGAAATAAGGCTTGGATCGATAACGCAACTTTGTTATTTCGCTTAAATTTTGTGGGATTTTTATTCAATCGTGTAGAGATGAGCCTTAAAGTAAAAGAGGGCTTAGAAGATAAAAAACTCAATAGAAAAGTTAAAAAATTGATTGGCGAAGTTTCTACTAATCGTTTGGTAAAAGCCTTTTCAAAATATAAAGAAGCAGAAATTAGCACTGTTATGACTGCTGTGCTTCTTCAACCAAAAGTGATGATTCAACCCGATTTTATTAATCAATATACCTCTAACAACAGTACAAAAGCTGATTATATTGAATCGTTGGCTTATCGATTAATGAGTACGCCAGAATATCAAATGTGTTAATTTTGGTTCTTTATGATTTTATGTGGTCGATTTTAAAAAGATTAATTCTCTAAGTTTTTAACCTCCCCCAGCCCCTC
>CAKZLL010000395.1 GCA_937125475.1 uncultured Saprospiraceae bacterium
AACATTAGCAGGAAAAGTAAATACATCCGTGCGACCATTTGGATTAATGTCAGAGTCGTTAGCATCACTTATTCCTGTTGCTCCTTTGATGGTAGCTCCTGCTCCATTTATTGAGTTTAATTCTAATTCTATGACATAATCGCCAGGAGCTAGATTTCTAAATTCATAAAACCCAGAAACACCATTCACATCATTTTGTGTCGTTGTACTTTGAAACGGTGTGGACAGGTTGGAGCTTTGGTATAAATTAACGATCAAATCATTCATACCAAAATTGGCAGATTCATTTTGAATGCCGTCCCGATTATTATCTATCCAAACATAGTTTCCGATACTTGTTTTGTTATTTGGATAGATTCCCATATCCCAATCTAAATTAACATCCGTTGCACCAAGATTGATAATCGGCGTGATGGCAGTCGAAAAACCATTATAAGTTGACAAGGTAACATCAGAGTCGAGCATATCATCTCCACCTTGATTAACAGTCGTTAAATCATGATTTGGCGGAAGATAAAACTGTATAAAGTAATCCTCAGGAGCTAGATTTGGAAATAAATAAAAACCACCATTTCCTGTTACAGTGAAAGTTTCCAAAGCATCAGTATTTGGGTCAGGAATACCGTCACCATTATCACGATATAATTCTACTCGAACTCCATCTAGCCCAACTTCGTTATTATCCTGAATACCATTTAGATTATTATCTAACCAAACCTGATCACCAATCACAGCAGGTATAAATGCCTCCATTCTCATCCCAACTTTTAATGGTTCAGCCGCCAATAATAAAGCATCGTTATCCGCTCTCGTTCCGACATAACCAAACGATGCCCAAGCAATTGTATCTGCTATGTTGCCAACGTTTTGTAATGCGTTAACTGGTGCTCGCATTGGCCATTCTAAAATAATAGAATCCGTTGGTTCTAATACAAAATTGCCGAAATCAAACTTTAAAGATTGAACCGTTGTAATATCAGATGGAACAGAAGTTGTCCAATTAGGAGCGTTACAACCTACAGGCCCGTTTGGATCGATTCCTTCTGCACTACGACAAGGGTTTCCTTCGGTCGAATAATAAACAATCACACCAGCAGGAGCAGAAACAGCACCAGCTAAGTTTGGTCGCCAACGAGAATTTCGCTGACTCAAATCAATTACACCAGCATCACCAACAAAGGGCAAAATATCAACAACTTTAATCTCTTTAATTGGTACATTTCCATCATTTCGCACAATCAAACGATAATCTGCAACACCACCAGGCACAGCATTTCCGAAATTAGGATATTTCGTATAATCTGCATCTAATTGTCCTTTGATGAATTTTTCAGAAGATAAAGCTGGTACACCAACAATATCCACATACGAATAACCAAAACAGAATTTTTCTGTTGTATTTCCATCATTATCGAGGTCATCGACATCTGCTTTTTCTCCACCACCACCATAAGCTGTACAACGAGTATAAGAAGAATTAAGCACTGTATATTCATTGCGAATCGCATCTTGTCCTGAACCTGCTTTATTCGTTATTTTAGCATTAAAATATATATATACAGCCTGATATGGACCTAAAACTCCTGTATAATCCCAGCGTAAATAAGTTTTTCCTGTTCCATTATAATTATCCACTTTTGTAAAAGTAGGAGCAGAAAATCCAGAATAAACCAAATTATAGGACAAAGAACCATCAATATATTCCAATCCCTCTGGTAACAAATCAACCATAGATGGATTTAAAATATCACTTTGAGAATTTGGTGCATTTCTCAGCCACAAGTTAAACTCTACAATATCACCCGAATTAAAGTTAGGTCCGTCATCACCAAACCAAGCTGTGCTTCCTTGAGGTCGTTGGCCTTTTGTTGTTTCTATGACATAACCTGTAGGCTGCTCTGTAACTTCAAATGTATGACAGTTCTTATTTTGAGCATAATTAACCCAAGTAACGGTATCTCCTCCTGCAACCATACAGTTAGTTGTTGTTCCTAATGGCGTACTACTCGGAATTTTCTTATAATATATACTTATATTACCCGAAAGTCCCGCACTAACGGGCCAAGGGTCTGGACCAAATTCCCAACGAAGTCCAATAATATATTCATTGGAAGCCAAGCCTAAACTATTCGTATTGTACTCAATGTTTGTTGATAAATTAGTCGAAACAGGAACTGTTTGCCAAGTCGTATTTAAATTTGTTTTATATTTTATGGTTTTAGTAAGATTAACTCCCACAGCTCCTGAATAGAAACTTCCCGTTGTAAACTTTGCAGGTCGAAGACCTGTTGGAAAATTATCTTCCAAATAAAAGTTAGCAATAGGTACATTAGAAGTATTATCGTATGTTATCCAGTGAGATCTTTGTTGACCCTCTCGAGCATAAATTGCCTGACCTGTTTTTTCAATATCAGCACCAATCCATGGTGTGGATAGCGTATGTGTTACAGAGGTTGATGCTGACTTTTGAGCTTCACCAATTGGTGTATAAGTACTTGTCGCATTATTCGTGACACTGTTACCTGCGCTATAATTTGACGACGGAAGGACTATCCCAACTTTGAAATAGACAACTGTATCTAGCTCTAATATTGAACTATTCCATGTTACTGTATTTGCACCAATGTCATAAACTCCACCATGATTAGACCACTGATAAATTGCATTTGGTGGTAAAAAATCGGTTACAACAAGATTTGTTAAATTTAAACTACCATTATCCGCTGCATTACTGACTTTAACATCATATACCATAACTTCGCCTGGTACACCTCCATTATATGATTTTGAAATAGCATGTCGGTCAATTGCGATTGCGGTAGTTGTAGCAGAGCTTGATACAGATGCTGCATTTGCCCCACTAATGGTAGCGGTATTATTAGCGACTGTTCCATTTGGTGTCGAGCCATTTGGAAAACGAACATTGACCACAACTTCTCCAACTGTTCCTGCTGTTAAAGGATCATCAAGTGTAAACGTAACGGTATGGTTTCCAGAATCATACTGTTCATTGGTGGTGTGTATCGAGCCTGACAAGCCAACATACTCAACTGAAGGTGGGAGCGGATCGGTAATCACAACTCCTGTACAGTTTTCTGTCGTACTTGCACAGCGATATTGTAAAGTATAAGTAAATGTTTCGCCTGTATTTACACTCGTTTTACTGGCAGTTTTCACTAAATCTAAATCGGCTCCTTGACTAAATATTGGTAATAATAGTATTAATAGCGGTGCAAAATATTTCATTATAATTGAAATAGAAAAAAAATTATAGTTCTTCATCAATAAGAATTTGTGTGATTGGTAAGAATTTGATTTTTTAGACATGAAATATTTTACACCTAAACACAGATTAAAATATATTTCACTTATAATATTTTAAGGTTCAGAGAGCTAAGTTGTGATGCTATTGTTGTTTTGTAACTGCTTATGTAATATTTTGGATTGTAGTAACCATATTCTATGATTTCATTAAGTTTTGACAAAAGTGGTAAAGTGCAGGATAGATATTATTGGCAAATAGGATAGATAGTTTTGCCAAAAGGGTAGATAGTTTTGTCAAGACCGATCTATCTTATTGTTAATTAGATGATTATAGTTTTTTTTGAAAAAAATAGATACTAGAATATGAACATTGACATTAAAGTAGACCAATTAAGAGCATCACTGATGAAGTGGGTTTCAAAGAGGAAAAGAATTTTTATAGTAATTTTAAAAAACGATTTGGAAAATATCCAAGCACATACCTAAAGTAAGGCACGAAAATAGCTACAATCAAAAAATCTCACTAGCTAGTTACTTTTACACAAAAACACATATCTACGCCCTCTCACAAAACATTTTTAAGGAAAAAACAAAATGAAACTGATATTTAGATATGGTTCTTTATGATTTTATGTGGAATTAGGTATTCTAGGTTGAATAACACCAAAAATGAATAAGACCATTTTCTTAA
>CAKZLL010000396.1 GCA_937125475.1 uncultured Saprospiraceae bacterium
GCTTTATTAACCGATGGGCTTAAATCAGAGCGCGAACAAGGTATAACGATTGATGTTGCTTATCGTTATTTTAATACACCAAAGCGCAAATTTATTATTGCAGATACGCCTGGGCATATTCAATATACTCGGAATATGATCACTGGCGCTTCTACTGCAAATGTTGCGTTGATTTTGATTGATGCTCGAAAAGGAGTAGTGGAACAAACGCGTCGTCATGCGATTATCGCGTCTTTATTACAAATTCCGCATTTGGTGATTTGTATTAATAAGATGGATTTAGTGGATTATGACGAAAAGATTTATCAGCAAATTCAAAGCGATTTTGAAAAATTTGCGGCTAAACTAAATGTTTCTGATGTTCATTTTATTCCAATTTCGGCATTGTTAGGTGATAATGTGGTTCATAGATCTCCAAAGACATCTTGGTATGAAGGACAAACATTAATGTATTATTTAGAAAATGTACATATTGCCAGCGACCGAAATTTTATAGATACACGGTTTCCTGTTCAATATGTCATTCGACCATATAATGATGAATTTCATGATTATCGAGGCTATGCTGGTACAGTCGCAGGAGGTGTTCTAAAAAAAGGCGATAAAATCATGTTATTACCATCAGGTTTTACATCAAAGATCGCTAAAATCGATACTTTTGATGGCGAGCAAGAAGTGGCATTTCCACCGCAATCCGTTACAATTTTAATCGAAGATGATTATGATTTAAGTCGAGGAGATATGATTGTTAGAGTAAATAATCAGCCAACTGTTACGCAGAATATTGATTTAATGTTATGTTGGTTTGATAACGAAAAACCATTGAGAGAGCGAGGAAAATATACTATACTTCATACGACAAAAGAGGCAAGGTGTATTGTAAAGGAAGTGAGATATAAACTGGATGTCAATACACTACATCGAAATTTAGAAGATAAAACGTTGAAAATGAATGATATTGGTCGAGTTGTATTAAGAACGACTAAACCGTTATTCATTGATGCTTATCGCAAAAACAGAATTACAGGAAGTGTTGTTTTGATTGATGAGAATACGAATAGTACAGTCGCAGCAGGGATGATTATATAAAAAATATTATATGAAAATATTAGTTACAGGTGGATGTGGATATATAGGTAGTCATACGATGGTCGATTTAATCAATCACGGCTTTGAAGTAATTTGTTTAGATAGTAATATTCGATCTGATAATAGTGCGCTAGAAGGTGTATTTAAGATTACAGGTCAGAAAGTTAAGCATTACCCAATTGATTTATGCGATTTAAACGCAACACGAGCATTGTTTAAAACTAATGCTGATGTTGTTGGAATTATACATTTTGCAGCATTGAAAAGCGTAGGAGAATCAGTTGACAAGCCGCTTTTATATCATCAAAATAATATTATAAGTCTGTTAAATTTGTTACAATGTGTACAAGATTTTAATATTCCTAATTTTATTTTCTCTTCCTCTTGTTCGGTATATGGAAATGCTGCCGAGCTACCTGTAACTGAAAAAACACCTCTACAAGAAGCTGAAAGTCCTTATGCACGGACTAAACAAGTTGCGGAATATATTATTGAGGATTTTTATAATTCTCGTCCAGATTTAAATAGTATTATTTTAAGGTATTTCAATCCAGCAGGAGCACACCCGAGTCTTTTGATTGGCGAAAAACCTTTTGGCTCGCCAGTTACTTTAGTACCTGTTATCACTGATACGGCATTAGGTAAACGAGCAAAGTTAAAAGTTTTTGGAACTGATTACGATACGCGAGATGGTTCATGTATTAGAGATTATATTTATATCATGGATTTGGCAAATGCACATACAAAAAGTGTTCAATATTTGCTAAAAGGCGAGGTTGATAATAATTGTGATATTCTAAATTTAGGAGCGGGAGAAGGTGTTTCTGTATTAGAAATGATTCATGCTTTTGAAGAGACAACAGGAGTTTCATTGAATTATGAATTAACAGATAGGAGAGAAGGAGATATTGTAGCAGTCTATGCTGATTCTTCCAAAGCGAAAAATAAAATCGGTTGGATTCCTCAATATAATGTAAAAGATATTATGAAAACGGCTTGGGGCTGGGTTCAACGTAATAATAATAAATAACGAATGGAGCATTCAAAATCATACGATAGACATATTCTAATTACGGGCGGAGCTGGTTTTATTGGTTCTCATGTAGTTCGCTTATTTGTTAACCAATATCCGAATTATCAAATTGTTAATTTAGATAATTTGACCTATGCAGGGAATCTGGAGAATATCACAGACATAGAAACGGCTGATAACTATACTTTTGAAAAAGGTGATATAACGGATCTATCCTTTATTCAAACTCTTTTTCAAAAATACTCTTTTGATAGTGTCATTCATTTAGCCGCAGAATCTCATGTGGATCGTTCGATTACAGAACCATTAGAATTTATCAAAACGAATGTGTTAGGTACAGCGACTTTATTACAAGTGGCAAAAGAAACTTGGAAAAATGATTGGAATGGGAAACTATTCTATCATGTTTCTACCGATGAAGTTTATGGCTCATTAAGTCTTGGTAAGGATATGTTTACCGAAGAAACAGCTTATGATCCGCGTAGCCCATATTCGGCTTCAAAAGCCAGTTCGGATCATTTTGTAAGAGCTTATTCACATACCTACAAGATGCCGATTGTTTTGTCAAATTGTTCTAATAATTATGGTTCTTACCAATTCCCAGAGAAATTAATTCCGCTTTTTATTAATAATATTTTGCATGAGAAGCCACTTCCTGTTTATGGAGCTGGATTGAATGTAAGAGATTGGCTTTGGGTAGAAGACCATGCAAAAGCGATTGATGTTATTTTTCACAAAGGGCGATTAGGCGAGACCTATAATATAGGTGGTCATAATGAATGGCAAAATATAGCTTTGATTAGGTTATTGTGTCGTTTGATGGATGAAAAGTTGAAGAGAGACAATGGTTCATCTGAAAAATTAATTACTTATGTGAAGGATCGTGCTGGACACGATCTTCGTTACGCAATTGATGCTTCAAAACTAGAAAAAGAATTAGGTTGGAAACCATCTTTACAATTTGAAGAAGGATTGAGTAAGACCATAGATTGGTATTTGGAAAATACAAAATGGTTAGAAAATGTAACTTCGGGGAATTATCAAAAATATTACGAAGCACAATATCAAAATAGGTAAAATTCTATTCTTAGAAGTCAGATACTAAAGATTTAGAAAAAGATTTATTGGACGTTTTTAGTGAAAAATATGAAAAAAATCTTAGCCATTATAGGCGCAAGACCTCAATTTATCAAACACGCTCCCATTGAAATTGCTTTCAAGGGCAAAGCGGAATTGGTCAGCATTCATACAGGACAGCATTATGACCATAATATGAGTCAAATCTTCTTTGACGAATTAGGAATGAGAGCGCCAAAATATATGTTGCAAGTTGGAAGTCATTCACATGGCATTCAGACTGGAAAAATGATGATTGAGATAGAAAAAATTGTGTTGGAAGAAAAACCAGCCGCAATTTTAGTATATGGAGATACCAATTCAACTTTGGCTGGCGCACTCATCGGATCGAAATTACATATCCCAATCATTCATATTGAGGCAGGATTGCGATCATTTAATAAGACAATGCCCGAAGAGATTAATCGAATTTTGACGGATCATGTGTCAGCTATGTTATTTGTTCCCACTCAAAACGCGATTGATAATCTTACAAAAGAAGGCGTTATAGAAAATATCTTCCTCACTGGCGATGTCATGAAAGACATGGTTAATATTGTGAAAGGGAAAAATATTCTAGGTAGAAATGAAGATAGTGAGACTTATTATTATGCTACAATTCATCGACCTTACAATACTGATGAGAAAGAGCGTTTGGCATATATATTAAGTATTTTTAATGAATTGCCTTATCAGGTTAAATTCCCAGCGCACCCACGAACGCGCCATAAAATGAAAGCATTTGGTTTAGACGAAAGTCAGTATTCAAACGTTATTTTTTGCGAGCCATTTTCTTATTTTGATAATATGAAACAATTGGCAAATGCTAGAGCTTTAATTACGGATTCTGGTGGAATGCAAAAAGAAGCCTATTGGATGAAACGAAAATGCATCACCATTCGAACCGAAACGGAATGGATAGAAACGCAACATGATGGTTGGAATACACTTATGTTCGATGATTTATCCAATTTGGGAGAAATAATAGAAACATCATCTGAAAATTGGAAAGCCGATTTATACGGAGAAGGAAATGCCTCGGATGAAATTGTAAAACTAATTATTGCAGATATTTAGATTATGAAAAAATTTGGACTGATAGGAGCAGCAGGTTATGTAGCTCCTCGGCACATGAAGGCTATTCGGGATACGAATAATAATTTAGTTGCAGCATTAGATAAATTTGATTCTGTAGGTATTATTGATAGTCATTTTCCTAATGCAGCATTTTTCACAGAATTTGAACGATTTGATCGATATCTAGAAAAAATTAAACGAAAAGGGAATAAGATTGATTACGTTAGTATTTGTTCTCCTAATTATTTGCATGATGCCCACATTCGTTTTGGTTTAAGACATCAAGCGGACGTAATTTGCGAAAAGCCAATTGTCCTGAATCCTTGGAATATTGATGCATTAGAAGAAATAGAAAAGGAAACGGGAAGAAATGTGTATAATATCCTTCAATTGCGTTTGCACCAAAGTGTCATCGAACTTAAAAAGAAAATTGATGAAGGTCCAGCAGATAAGATTTATGATGTAGATTTAACATATCAGACTTCACGTGGCAATTGGTATTATACGAGTTGGAAAGGTGATGTTGAAAAATCTGGAGGTATTGCCACCAATATAGGTGTGCATTTTTATGATATGCTTTGTTGGATTTTTGGCGCTGTCAAAAAAAGTGTTGTTCATGTACATACCCATGATCGTGCAGCAGGATATTTTGAATTAGAAAGAGCTAGAGTTCGTTGGTTTTTGAGTATTAATTATGATACACTTGCAGAAGAATTAAAAGCGAAAGGTGCAAGAACTTATCGCTCTATTATGATAGAAGGAGAAGAGTTCGAATTTAGTGGCGGTTTTACGGAATTACACACTCGAAGCTATGAACACATTTTAGAAGGTCATGGTTTTAGAATAGGTGAAGCGCGAAAAGCAATACAAACTGTTCATGATATTCGACACACCACACCAATTGGCTTGAAAGGAGATTATCATCCCTTAGCAAAATTACCATTAGCAAAACATCCATTTAGCAAATAAACGTATTCGGAGTTTGTTCTTCATTGTAAGACAAAAGAATTCGGATAGGAGAGGTGAATTAAAATATAATGTCAACGAAGGAGTAGAGTTGTCTTTGGATTTTATAAAAAGTAATAAAACAAATAACAGATGAATATAGCAGTAGTAGGAACAGGTTATGTTGGTTTAGTAACAGGAACTTGTTTTGCCGAGACAGGGAATAGAGTAATATGCGTGGATATAGACGCAGATAAGGTTGAACGCATGAGAAATGGCGAAGTTCCTATTTACGAACCTGGTCTAGAATTATTGTTTGAAAGGAATACTAAAGCAGGTCGTTTAACTTTTACGACTAATCTCGAAGAAGGTATTAAAGATGCAACCATTATTTTCCTAGCATTACCAACTCCTCCAGGAGAAGATGGCTCTGCTGATTTATCTTATATTTTGGGTGTTTCTAAGGATTTAGGTAGTCTAATTACAGACTATAAAATAATTGTTGATAAAAGTACTGTTCCTGTGGGGACAGCAGAACGCGTACATGGCGTATTGGCTGAACATTTGAGCGAGGAATTATTTGATGTAGTGTCTAATCCTGAGTTTTTAAGAGAAGGATTAGCGGTTGAAGATTTCATGAAGCCAGATAGAATAGTTATTGGAACGGATAGCGATCGAGTACAAACAGTAATGAAACGTTTGTATGAGCCGTTTGTACGTCAAGGAAATCCAATTATTTTCATGGATGAGCGCTCTGCTGAAATGACGAAATATGCTGCTAATTCATTTTTAGCGACAAAGATTTCGTTTATGAATGAAATTGCTAACCTTTGCGAATTGACTTCTGCAAATGTAGATAAAGTCCGTATTGGTATTGGATCTGACCCACGTATTGGTAAGCGTTTTCTTTTCCCTGGTGTTGGTTATGGTGGTTCTTGTTTTCCTAAAGATGTGAAAGCATTGATCAAAACATCAGAAGTTAATAAATATGATTTTAAGATTTTAAAATCTGTAGTTGAAGTTAATAAATTACAAAAATCCGTAATGGTTGATAAGATCAAAGATTATTATCAAACGGACGATTTATCAAGCAAGACTATTGCAGTTTGGGGATTAGCATTTAAGCCTAATACAGATGATATTAGAGAAGCGCCTTCTATTACCATTCTCAAAGGTTTGTTAGCAGAAGGAGTGAAGATAAAAGCTTATGATCCAGAAGCTATGGAGAATATCCGTGGTATTTTTGGTGATCAAATTGAATTGGTTGATGACCAATATGAAGCGCTTATTGATGCAGATGCTTTAGCAATCATTACAGAGTGGAATGCTTTTGAAACACCAAGTTTCAAGGTGATCAAAAAATTATTGAAAGACCAAGCTATCTTTGATGGTAGAAATCTGTATAACCTAGAACAGATGAAAGAACTTGGATTTTATTATGAAAGTATTGGTAGAGAAATAGTAAAATAGAAGTTACTAAAGTGGTTTTCTATCAATTATGATTAATAACTGATAGAAAACCATAAAATTATAAAAAAAGTATTTTCAATCCCTAGATATTGAAATGATTTAATATGAAAATTTTAGTTACAGGAAGTGCAGGTTTTATAGGCTTTCATTTAGTTAAGAAATTACTTAATCGAGGAAATGAAATAGTAGGAATTGATAATATTAATGCCTATTATGATGTCAATTTAAAGTATAGTCGATTAGAAGATACAGGCATAAAAAGGGAAGAAATTGCCTATAATATGCCCGTAACCAGTCATACTAATGAAAAATATACTTTCATTAAATTGGATTTGAGCGATAGAGCTAATATGACCGCTTTATTTGCTAATTATCAATTTGATGCGGTTTGTAATTTGGCAGCACAAGCAGGTGTTCGATATAGTATTGAAAACCCTAATGCTTATATTGATAGTAATATCGTTGGTTTTGCTAACATATTGGAAGGCTGTCGTCATAATAATATTAAGAACTTGGTATATGCTAGTAGTTCAAGCGTTTATGGTTTGAATAAAAAAGTACCATTTTCGACTGAAGATAATGTTGATCATCCAATTTCATTATATGCTGCTACTAAAAAAAGCAATGAATTGATGGCACATACCTATAGTCATCTCTATGGAATACCGACAACTGGATTAAGATTTTTTACGGTTTATGGCCCTTGGGGAAGACCAGATATGGCGTATTTCCTTTTTACTAAAGCTATTCTTTCAGGAAAACCGATTAAAGTTTTTAATGAAGGGAACATGAGTCGAGATTTCACTTATATCGCTGATATCGTGGAAGGGATAATTAAAGTGATTGATAATCCACCTGTTGGAGCTGAAAAAGCAACTTCTTTATCAACAGCGCCATATAAAGTATATAATATTGGGAATAATGCTCCTGTGAATTTATTAGAATTTATCGAAACGATAGAAGGGGCAATTGGGCAAGTAGCAGAAAAGATAATGATGCCAATGCAGCCTGGAGATGTTTATACAACTTATGCTGATGTTCAAGATTTAGTGAATAATTTAGGCTATCAGCCCAAAACGACTATCCAAGAAGGTATTGGTGATTTTATGAAATGGTATATGAAATTTTATAAACAAGATTAAATCATTATTCATTTTTATTCCCCATCTATCAAAAAATATAGTTCAAATTTGGAAGATCATTTAGCATTTGGACTAATTATGTAAGTTTAACAATAAAAATAAATCAATGGCAACTAAAGATTATAGAGATTCTCATACCTATGAAGGGAAAGGAGCAAATTATGCAGAGAGCTTTCATAAACAGAATCATAAAAGATTCATGTGGGAGTGGGAACAGAAAATCCTCAAAAAAATTGGTGCAAAGTATTTAAAAGATAAACCAGCATCTAGTTATTTAGATTTTGCTTGCGGTACAGGAAGAATTTTGGGTGTCATGAGCCAATTTGCATCAAAATCTACTGGTGTAGATATTTCAGCATCTATGCTGGAAGTCGCGAAAAAAGAACTTAATAATGTTGAGTTCTATGAGGCTGATCTAACGAGAGATAATGTTTTAGGTACACAGAAATTTGATGCAATTAGTGCGTTTAGATTTTTTGTAAATGCACAACAAAGCCTTAGAGAGGAGGCATTAGAAGCATTAGCGCCAATGCTTAAAGATGATGGAGTTTTTGTTTTTAATATACATAAAAATACAAATAGTATTTCTTGTACATTATCTCGTTGGAATGGAGCAATAAGAGGAAAAAAATTGAGTAATAATTTTAATACTTTGAGTGTTAATGAGATGAAAAAAATGTTAGCGAAGCATAACATAGAAATCGTAGAAACATATCATAGAGGTATTGTCCCAGTTTTCAATGATGACACTAAAATTCCATTAGGATTATTAGATGGAATAGAATCTTTTAGTGCAGCAATCAAAGTATTTAATCCATTTACGACTCATATTATTCTTGTATGCAAAAAGAAGTAAAAAAATATAAAGTTTTTATACCGAAGTCTGTAGAGATAAACAAAGAGGAGCAAATAATTGTAAAAAAAGTAGAAGCCTCTAAAATTGAATTAGAGATAGAAGTAACAAAGTTGGCATATCAACTGAGTCAAAAAACTGATTTATTTACGGTTCCTGAAATTGTAGCGGCTGATCTTGCGAATGGGACAATTACCTATAGGTATTTAGAAAACATTGTGCCATTGTCGGCTTTATTAATAAATGGAGAGCTTACAGCTGAAATCATTAATAATGTAGGTAAATCTATTCGTTTTGTTCATCAAAACTTAGTTTTAACACAAAAAAAGTCATTAGATAAATCTTATGATTTTTTAGATCCTACTCAATACAGAAGTGCTTTTTTACATGGTGATTTTACTTTAAATAATGTACAGTATGACTTAACGGCTAAAAAAATAGTCATTTTAGACTGGTCTACTTCTACTTCTTTTGGTAAAGCAGGAAATTGGGGGGTAGTCTATTGGGATTTATCAAAATTTATTTCATCTATATTTATTTCTGCCAAAGTTTCATTGTTTTATCGAAAAGAATATGAAAATTTGGCTTACCAATTCATAAAAGGGTATACTTCTAACCAAGAGGAATTATTGGTATTGAAAAAATTTGGAAAAAAGTCTTCTTCTTTTGAAATGAAGTTAGATGCAGAAAATTCTCCTCAGAAGTTATATTATTATTATCGGAGATATATACCTTGGAGACAATGTGCCTATTTTTGGTCTAAATTTGATTTTAAAAAGGTAATGAAGATAAAGTTGCCTTAATGATTAGGTATTCAGATAATAAAACTAATAATTAATCAAAATAAATTATTTTGGATTTAAAAAAGAAAGGGGCATTAGGACTCAAATGGCAACTACTTTCAATAATAGGTCAAGCAGTTATTAGCTTAGTCTATTTTATGTATTTGGCTAGGGTTCTTTCCAAAGAGGATTTTGGGGTTGCGGCGATTGTTATGGCTTTTATTAGTATTCTACAAATCTTTACGGACTTTGGATTTGGTGCAGCGATTATACAACAAGAGAAAAATGATAAGGCTCATATTTCATTTGCCTTTTATTCGACATTAGGAGTTAGTGTTTTTCTCTATCTGTTGTTGTGGGGATTTTCGGGTGTTATAGTTGATTTTTATGATAATTCTTTCCCCGAAATTGTTTTGTTAGTAGTAGGTTTGAATTTAATATTTAGGGCAGTTGGGGTAATTTCAAAAGCGTTAATTATTAGAAATTTGGAACTCAAATCTATGACTATTGCTAATGTAGTCTCTTTGTTTGTAGGTAATATAGTAGTTGGTTTATTACTAGCTTATAATGGTTATGGATATTGGTCTATTATCTTTGCGTTTTTGGTACAAAGCTTCTTGTTTGCTGCTATTTTATTTTATTATGCGCCACATTCCATTAAATTTCATTATTCTCGATCTTCGGCCAAAGATATTTTGATGTATGGTTCTGGTCTTGTTTTGGTTCGATTTTTAAATGGTTTTACTAATCAAGCGGATAAATTCATAGGTGGAAAAATGTTAGGAATGACTGCAATTGGTTTATATGAAAGAATTCAATATGTAGCATTTCTACCAAAACAATATATAGGTACAGCTGTTGATAGTCTTCTTTTTTCGATGATGTCTAGATTACAAACGGAAGAAGAAAAACTACGCACTTTTTTTTCTAATTCCATTGTCACATTAGTTATTTTATTTACCTATATCGCTATTACGATAGGAATATTTGCAGATTCTTTTATTCTATTATTATTAGGGGATAAATGGTTGGATGGTGTGCCAATTTTACAACTTTTTTCTCTATTAATCTTTTTTCAAGCTTTTGCTCGTTTCTCTGACACATTAGTTCGAGCAACTAATACAATGATTGCATCATCAAAAGTAAAGTTAGTCTTTTGTATTGCAATGATTGTTTTTGTTTACTTAGGAGCAAAATATGGTATAAGTGGTTTAGTAATAGGAGTTGCTATCGCTAATTTAATTCATTCAGTATTAATGTTTAACTTAAGTTTATCCATTATTAAATTGAAATGGCTTTCTTTTTTAAAGAAATTATTACCTGTTATAAAAATAGGATTATTATTTTTTGTAAAAAGTATTCTTTTAAAACTATTACTAGGTGAAGTTTTATCTCCTTTTTTCTTATTAGCAATTACAGGAATTACTGACGTTTTAGTTGCTCTTTTAATTATTTTTGTAATACCAGGGGCTTTAGGCAAAGAACTCTTTGTATTTATTTTCTCAATTGTTGAAGATATGGGATTAATGAAACCAACATTTTTAGATAAAATTAAATCTCGACTTAAATATCTAGCATAATGATTATTTAATCTTTAATAAAAGTACTTAAATGGGAAAACTTGTAGTACTAGTGTACTCAACATATCTTTTTTTCTCAATAATATTATTTTCAGCAAAGGGAAGTACTATTATTGCGCAATTATTAGGAATGTTGTCTTTTGGTTTATTTTTCGCAGATAGGCTAATGTTTAATAAGCGTTTTGTGTTTCCTATGCCAGTTAAAATTTTTGGTTCTTTTGTTATTTATATACTTTTTTGGTCTTTGATACAAAATAATCTAGGGATTGAAAATAGTATGGCTCGTTTTTTCACAACTTTTCAAATTTTCTTACTTTTTTTTCTAGGAGTTAATCTTAATATTGAAAAAAGTAATTTAAAATATACCCTTAATAGCTTTCATCTGGGCATTATTTACGTATTGTATGACATTTACAAGTCTGGAGAATATGTGAATTCACTCATAGGTGGATCTCGTGTATCTGGTCTTTTAGAGAACCCAAATATACTTGGAGGTTTTTTAGCAATGGGAATGTATATTGCTTTTTTACAGTTTTTTATTTATAAAAAAGTTTTGGTTAAATGGTTTTATGTATTCCTGTCATTATTCTATACAATACCTGTTTTTTTAATTAGTGGCTCTAAAGCAGCAATCATGCTTGCGGTTGTTTCTATACTTAGTTTTGTATTTTTATTTTATAAAAAACTGGCTCTTTTTAAAAAGGCTATATTTATTCCTCTTTTCCTATTTTCATTTTTAACGATATTCTCGTTGGTAAGAGAAACAAGTGGGGTGAAAAGGATTATATTGATGGCCAATTTTTTAGATAAAAAAAGTGGAAAATCAACTGATCACAGTACAAAAGTAAGAGCAGGTTTTATGACAGAAGGAATTCGACTTTGGTCAGAAAGACCTTTGTTTGGATGGGGTATTAAACAATTTAGAGAAATTAATACGGTTCAAAAAAATTATTATCCTCATAACAATTATATAGTGCTTCTATCAAATTTAGGAATAATTGGTTTTATTTTATATTATTCTATTCATTTTGTAGTTATCTATAAACTATATTTCATAAGGATGAGATTGTCAAAGAAAGAAAAAGAGATTTTACTGTGGCTAATCTTTATGATATTTCCTTTATTTCTTCAAGATTTTACCAAAGGTACTTATTGGGAAAAACCGTATTGGATCTATATGTCTATTATAATAGGTGTAACATTTTCATATTCTTCTCAACGATTTAAATCTTTAAAATAAAGATAATTTGGTTCGATAAAAAATGATAGTTCATTGACAATTTTTGGCATTTATTCCAATGTGGATTTTACTCCATTGTTCTAACTCTTTGAAAAACAACAGAGCAAGCCACCGCTAGATTAAAAAATATTTTGAAAAAAATTATCAAAGAATCAAAAAATTAATGAAGGTATAAATAATGTAGTGTTAATGAAATCAATTAATGATATTCAGCTTTTTGACACTTAAGCCTTTTCTGAAAAAATATTATTTACTAGTCTTTTCTGAAAAAAAATATTTTGAAAAAAATTATCAATTTAATTAAAAAATTATTTAGATATAGAATTTATCTATTTCATGGTGGAGTCGCTTATGCTCGTCATTTAGGTGTAGTTGTTGGAGAGGGTTCTAGGGTCTTGACAACGAATTTTGGAAGTGAACCTTTTTTAATTACTATAGGAGATAAGACAACAATTACAAGTGGGGTGATTTTACTTACTCATGATGGCTCGACATGGCTTATGAGAGACAAAAAAGGAAGACGTTATAAATACAATAGGATAATAGTAGGTAGTAATGTTTTTATAGGTGTCAACGCAATTGTTTTACCGGGAGTAGAGATAGAAGACCGTGTAATAGTTGCTGCTGGTTCAGTTGTTACTAAAAGTATTCCTTCTAATAGTATTGTAGGAGGAAATCCAGCTAAAATCATAGGTTCATATGATGATTATGAACGACGTGCTTTATCAACTTATATTTCAGATGAAGAAATGGATAAAACACTTCCTTATAAAGAAAAAATATTAAAAGTATTGGATAAGGATATGAAAAAATTTATTAAAAAAAAATCTTGATGTTAATGGCTAAGAAAATATTATTTATTATTCCAAGTTTAGCAGCAGGAGGAACAGAAAGGGTGATTAGTACGATTTGTAATAATATAGATACAACAAAATATGATCCTCATATTTATCTTATTAGTGATACCAAAAGGGCTTATGTAATCAACCCTAATGTAACAGTACATTCAAATAATTTTAGTCGTTCTTTATCTGCGCTTCCTCATATGATTAAAACGGTTCGAGCACTGAAACCTGACATCCTGTTTCTAACGCAAAGTCATATTAATCTTTTATTAACGGCGGTCAAATTTTTATTGCCTCGAAGTGTTACTTTGGTTGCAAGAGAAAATATATTGGTGAGTCTCAGAAATAAAAAATGGAAGTATAAGAAAACTTTTGATTATTTATATAGAGTACTTTATAAGAGATTGGACACGATTATTTGTCAGTGTGAGGATATGGCAAAAGACTTGATTGATAACTTTGGAATCAAGAAAGAACAAATTGTCGTGATTAATAATCCTGTTGATTTTGATATGATTAATTCAAAGAAAGATGATCCTATTGATCTCGATTTTGACTTTGATTTAGTGACAATGGGAAGGTTTGTTCCATTCAAAAGTTATATTGATTTAATAGAGGCTATGCCTTATGTAGATGAAAATGTAACATTATTAATGATAGGAGATGGACCAGATCGAGGAATGTATGAGGCAAGAATTAAGGAATTAAAATTAGGGAGTAGAATAAAATTATTAGGAAGAACTAAAAATCCTTTTAAATATCTTTCGCGTGCTAAATTATTGGCATTTACATCAAGATACGAAGGCTTTCCTAATGCTGTATTAGAAGCTGGCGCTTGTGGTTTACCTGTTGTAGGATATACTTGTTTAGGAGGACTTAACGAAATTATTGCAACTCCTGATAGTGGTTTGTTACTTAAAGAAAGAGCCCCTAAACAATTAGCAAAAGCGATTAATAGTAGTATGAAAAAACAATTTGATAAAGAAAAAATTGTTAACCTGACTTACACTAGATACAACTCTAAAAAAATAATGGATAATTATGAAGAGTTGTTTGATCAAATATCAAAGAAATAAGAATTAAATTTCTATAAGATCAAAACTTATAGAAATTTGATCAAAAGATAGAGATAAAAAATCTCTCACGGCGAAACCATCCAGTTATTCTAAAAAAAATCATCTAAGGGATCGCGCAAAAAATAATCTACCCATCTTGCTATGACTTTTACTTTTTACTATGTTGCCTTTTTCTTGCATAGCTTGCTATACCGCGTAAAAAGTGCCTTGTAAACAATAAAATTCATTACGCAATCTTGGGTAGGTTATTTATTTCCTTGTCCCTAAATTAACAGTAATTTGATATGAGTAGTAAAATCAATATATTAACGATTGCTAGTTCAAACCCTCATCCAGGAAGTGCTCCATACAACGAATATTCTGTACCGATTAGCCAAAAATTTAATATTACTTATTGTTCTTATCTTCCTTTAGGGTCAATTGAACTCAATAAGAATATGACTTATCATTCTGGCAATGGAAGTAGTAAGGGATTGTATAAGTTATTGGTTAAATTGATAAAAACAGAGAACTATAATGTTGTGCATTTGCATAATTTGAATATAGCAATCATTTTTATACTAGCGGCTTTATTTAATAAGCCAAGTATGCTCAAAAAAACGCTTTTTACCTTTCATACTTCTTATAATTTACTTTCTTTTCGAAACAAGATATTTTTTGCAATATGTGTGATTTTTATCAATAAAATTGCCTGTTGTAGTAAGTCAAGTTATAAATCTGTATTTAAGCCTTATAAAACAATATTTAAGAAAAAATTCACTACAATAACTAACGGCTTTAATAACAATTTGGTAGATAGTATTTCCAATGAAGAAAAAGGCCCCAATGATGCCTCATTTCTGATGGTTGTGGTCGGTCGTTTAGTACCAGGAAAGCGCCCATTTGCGGTTGTAGATGCTTTCGAAGCAGCTAATTTATCGACAGGGGAATTGGTTTTTGTAGGTAATGGCCCTTTAGAGGATGAATTAACGGATTATATTAAACAGAAAGGATTAGAAAAATCTATCCGATTAGTTGGGAAAGTACCAAGAATAGAGGTTTTCTCATGGATGAGGAAAGCCGATTTATTTGTTTCTGCTTCGTTAGGTGAGGGTATGCCGATAGCTGTTTTGGAAGCTATTGCAAATGGATGTTTAGTACTCCTTTCTGATATTCCTCCTCATCGTGAAATCGATGAAGGTTTGGATATAATTCCAAAATTTAATTATGAAAGTACACCCGAATTATCAGAAAAGATGGTTCAGGTTTTTAATATGCCAATGACTCAAAAAGAAAACCTGTTAAAGCAGTATAACGAATTAGTATTCACTAAGTATTCATTAGAAAATATGCTTAATAAGTACATTAATATTTATGAAGGGAAATAAAAGTGAATAGCAAGTTGCTGAGTATCTATACGTTCTAGTTTTTGTGAAGTTTTCGATATTTGCAGAAGAAAATTTTAGTAGTTCTATCATCAGTAAATATCTAGGAGTGCGAAAAATAGCTTTACTTGAAAAAGTAAAGAGCAGTCCAATCTAAAAAAATTAAATCTTTATTGAATGAATATTTTTAATAAAATATTACCTGAAGTCAATTATCTCATTGAAAAAATAACTGCTCTAAAAGAGTACAAGTCACATGTTGTTTTACCTGACATTCATCTTAAACCACAAATGGAAGCACCTTCTAGTTTTGGTGTTTCAACAGGAAAATACATTGTGCCATCTTTAGCTTCTGCGGCTATTAATGATGGAATGAGTATTATCAAATTGCCTTTTAAAGCAAGTGATTTAACAGACGAAATTGTTCAGGAGTTTTTTAGAGAAGTCAATTCTAATGCTTCGGACAGTAAGTTCAAAATGAATAAATATTCATTGTCCAAAGAAGAAATGATTAATGCTTGTTTATATGGAGCAAAAGCGGTTCAAGAAAAATTTGGATTAACCGATCAAACGATTGAGAATATAGAATTGAAAGGAGCTATTTCTGATGGTTTAACTCGCGAGGATGTCAAGCGAATTGTACCTAATGCTTTACTTTCTTCTACTTTTTCGAGAGCAGAGTTTGGGTTGAATTTTAGAGGTAATCACTTTCTTGAAATGCAGAAAGTGGGAAAAATTAACGATAAAGTGACGAATGCTCCTGAAAAAATGGAAATCGGGGACATTACGATGATGACACATCTCGGACCTGGACCTTTTTCGGGTAATTTAATGCGTTTGTATTCTAAAAGGGAGAAAATACCGACGAATTACAAACCATTATATTTCGCAGCAAAAGTGTATTTCCATTTCATGAGTTTTGCCAATACAAAGCTTCCTTTAAAAGAGAAGTTTAATAAATTCCTCTTCCCTGATAAGTATGAAGCATTCGATAGTGAAACAGCAAGCGGAAAAGATTTATACAAACTTTTACAAATTGCAACGAACGTAGGATTTGCCTATCAAATGGGAACTTTTGCAGCAGTCAAGGATGGTGTGAAACACATTCAAAAGAAATACAATTTGCCGAAAGGTGAAGTTAAATTGATTTGGAATGTATCTCATAATTCGATCTATTTTGAGCAAGTAAAAGCAGAAAAAGAATTTGTCGTTCGACATAATTCTGTTCGACTTTATAATAATAAGCCAACTATTCTGGCTGGTTCTTATGATGTTTGTTCTTGTAT
Source organism: uncultured Saprospiraceae bacterium (assembly GCA_937125475.1). Classification (GTDB taxonomy): domain Bacteria; phylum Bacteroidota; class Bacteroidia; order Chitinophagales; family Saprospiraceae; genus CAKZLL01. The sequence goes on from CAKZLL010000396.1 coordinate 16,899, forward strand.
TGGATTAGCCTATGACATTAATCAAAACAAGTATATGAATACCTATGATCATGGTATTGGTTCTATCTTGGCAAGATTAAAAGAAGAGGATGCATTAGAATATGGAGAGGAAGTCTCAAAGAGATATTACTTTAAAAGAGACTCAGGAGAAATTGAGAAAATTAAAGAAGCGAAACTCGTCAAATCGCCAATTATGGAAAAAGTGGCGAATCACTTTGACGAAAGTACTGTATTTCAACCTTGGTTTTATGTCGATCCAATTGCGACTTTAAAAAATTGATTCTATGCAAAAGTCTATTTCTTTTAAAGAGATAATTGAAAGATGTCATAAAAAGAAAAGTGCCGATTATCAAGTTTATTATTGGCATCGACTGATTTCTGTGCCGATTACTTATTTGTTTTTTAAGCTAAGAGTATCGCCTAATGCCGTTTCTATTGGAATGGTAATTTTGAGTATTATTAGTTTTTTCTATTTGATCGAAGCAGATAAAATAAGCTTATTCTACGGTTTTGCTTTGTCTTTTTTAGCTTTTTTATTCGATAAAGTAGATGGTGATTTAGCTCGATTGTATGGTGTAGCCTCAATCAAAGGGACAATTATAGATTTCGTTTATCACCGTTTTAGCTTATTTCTATTTTATTTAGGAATAGGTGTTCATGTCTACTCTGATAATATTTGGGTGGTTGTAGTAGCAGCATCTTGTGGTTTTATCGCCAACTATATTGAAGAGTTTCAATTATTGCCTTATCGTGTTTATGCGCATAAATTAATTGATCAAGACGAACTCTTTTTGGATGCTAAATCAGGGAATGCAACAGAGCCATTTTACTGGAAATTACCCAAAGTATTTAGAATGCAATTGTTTTTATATTACTACTTTGGCGCATTTTTTATATTGGAAATGCTTTTCAATACGAGTTTTGTTTATGAAGCAATGATCGTTGCTCTTATTAGTATGTCATTGTATTCTGTTTATCAAGTTTACTTTATCCATCAGCATGCTTTTAGTAAAATAATTCTTGAACTTAATTCTAAAATCAATAAATAAATGTGTGGAATTACGGGTTTTATTGACTTTAAAAACACTTCTACTTCGGAAGATTTAGTATCAATGACCAATGTGCTGGAGCATAGAGGCCCTGATGATTATGATGTTTTTTTTGAAGAAAACACGAACTATTCCATTGGTTTAGGGCATAGAAGGTTATCTATCATCGACTTATCTGCTAATGGAAAACAACCTTTCTTCTCAGAAGACAAGCAACATATCCTTGTTTTTAATGGAGAAGTGTATAATTATCAAGAAGTTCGAGCAGAATTAATTACGCTTGGCTATTCTTTTAGAACGGATACTGATACTGAAGTGATCCTAAAGTCTTACCTCGAATGGGGAAACGACTGTTTGGATAAGTTCATTGGAATGTTTTCGATTATTTTATTTGACAAAGTAAAAGACATCTTCTTTATCGCTAGAGATAGAGCTGGGGTTAAACCTTTATATTACTATCTTGGAGATGAGTGTGTGTTGTTCTCTTCGGAGTTAAAGAGTTTTCATCAGTCTGATAAGTTTAAAAAAGAGCTGAATGAAAGTGCATTGCCATTTTATTTCAAATTTGGATACATTCCTGCTCCACATACTATTTTTGAGAATTGTTTTAAATTAAAACCAGGGCATACTTTAACGATTAATCTTAAAACCCAAGAGAAAACTTACAATAAATATTGGGATTTATTAGATTTTCATAAAAAAGAACCTTTCCAGTTTTCAGAAACAAAAATCATTAAGGATGTAGAAGAGTTATTGACTTCTTCTTTGAAATATAGAATGGTTTCTGATGTTCCTGTTGGGCTTTTTCTATCGGGTGGATATGATTCTACTTTGATGACAGCAATTTTAAGCAAGCATTTTGACAAACTCAAAACATTTACAATAGGGTTTGATGATCCTAAGTTTAATGAGGCAAATCATGCTAAAGTCATTGCTAAAAAATTAGGAACTGAACATTATGAATGTTATTGTCGAGAGAAAGAAATGGAGGATATTATCAATCAACTCCCTCATTTTTTCGATGAACCATTCGCTGATACTTCAGCTATTCCAACTATTTTATTATCCAAATTTGCGAGTAAGGAAGTTACTGTTGCACTTTCGGGGGATGGCGGAGATGAAGCTTTTGCTGGTTATTCTAAGTATTTTGCTTTAGAGCGAATTACTAATTTGAGTAAACTAAAACGAACTGGACTGACAGGTATGACTAAAATTTTAGGCGGTAATTCCGTTGAAATGATGAGTAGTTTCTTACCAAAAAAATATAGACAAAGCAATATTAAGGATAAATTTTACAAGCTTCAAGAGACACTATCTTTTTCTTCTCCTTCGGATATGTTTGCTAATGCAAGTTCTGGAATTAGTCAAAAGGTATTAGAATCTATGGGCGTAAAATGGTCGTCAGATGAATTAGCAAAAACTTATTTTTCTAATTTTAATGCGGTCGATGGAGATATTTTACAAAAAATGATGCTCACCGATTATTATACTTTCATGATAGATGATGTATTGGTGAAAACGGATAGATCGACGATGAGTGCTTCTATTGAAGGACGAGAACCATTGATTGATCATCGACTTTTTGAGTATTTATCTAGAGTGCCGAACTCAATTAAATACAAAAATAAAACAGGAAAATATTTGCTAAGGCAAGTATTATATAAATATATTCCGCAATCTCTTGTCGATAAACCTAAGTCTGGGTTTGTGCTTCCAATAGAAGAAATGCTTCGTAAACAATTACGTTATTTAGTTGAAAAGCATTTATTATCAGAAGTAAAAGACGAGAAAACATACTATGATAAAAAAGCATTCAAAACGATTGTTCATCAATTTCTAAATGGAGAATCTAGGTTTTTTCATTTAGTATGGAGAGCATTAATGTTTGAAATGTGGAAAGAAAAATGGATGAACTAGCTTTGGGTTCAATCAATTTGATTTACTAGTTGAAATTATATTTATTTTGAAAAAGAAAATCTGCTTAGTTGGAGGAGAAGATGTCAGTGCTAGATTTCCTATTCTTAGGAAGTTAGAAGCCAAAGGCTTACAAGTAGAAATAGCTGGAAGTCAAGACGAAGCACCTTTTAAAAAAGAAAAAGTGCCTTATAGTTTTTATCCGCTTTTTCGAGAATTTGCTCCTTATAAGGATTATCAGGCAACACGCGCACTTAAAGAAATCCTAAAAGAAGAAAACTACGATTTAGTTCAATCTTTTGATACTAAGCCAGGGCTTCTTTTGCCTTTCGCAGCAAGTAGACAAAAACAAACTAAGGTCGTTAGAACTGTCACTGGAGTAGGTCGAATTTTTACTTCGGATTCTTTAAAAAATAGGATATTTAGAACTGTTTTTAATTTTTTGCAAAGGAGAATCAAGGATAAAATAGATATGACCATCTTCCAAAATCAAGATGATCACGATTATTTTATTGAAAAAGGTTTGCTAAGTCCTTCTAAAGCAACGATTATAAAAAGTAGTGGTATTGATTTAGCTACTTATAATCAAGAAACAATTAATCTTACGGAGAAAGAAGCTTTGAGAGCTGAACTAAATTTAGATCCTACTCAAAAGACGATTATCATTGTCAGTAGGTTAGTTCGGCAAAAGGGGATTTTAGACTTTATGGAGGCTGCAAAAATCTGTAAAGAACAAGGGAAAAACTATAACTTTTTGCTTGTTGGCCCTTTTGATACCAAAAAGGACAGTATTACTAAAGAAGAAGTTGATCGTTATAAAGGAGCAGTTCAATATTTAGGTAGAAGAAGTGATATTCAAAAATTGCTGTCGCTATCTGATATTTTTGTCTTGCCTACTTTTTATCGAGAAGGCGTTCCTAGAGTGTTGTTAGAAGCTGCTGCCATGGGATTAGGTATAGTTACGACCGATATGCCAGGTTGTAATGATGTAGTTGAAAATGATTGGAATGGGTATCTTGTACCTACAAAATCTGCTGATCAATTGGCAGAAAAAATAATTTTACTTGCTGAGGATGATGAAAAGCTCCAATTGTTTGGAGAACGAAATAAAGAAAAAGTAAAAGCATTTAGCCTTGATATAGTCGTGAATGAATATTTTAATGTTTACCATAAATTATTAATAAAATGAAAATACCTTTCTGCCTTCCACTTATTGATAAAGATGTAGTAGATGAAGTTAATGATTGTTTACTTAATACAGGCTGGTTAACTTCTGGTCCTAAAGTACAACAACTTGAAAAAGAATTTGCCAAATTAACAAATGCACCAGCAGCTCTATGTGTCAATTCATGGACATCAGGCGCAATGTTGATTTTAAAATGGTTTGGAGTAAAACCAGGTGATGAAATTATTATCCCCGCTTATACTTATAGTGCAACAGCACTTTGTGCAATGACTATCGGTGCTATTCCTGTAATGGTAGATATAGGCGACGATTTTAATATTGCAACCGAAAAAATTAAAGCGGCAATTACTCCTAAAACAAAAGCTATTTTGCCTGTTGATTTTGGAGGAAATCCTTGTAATTATGATGATATATTAGCTCTTGTAAATCAAGAAGAAGTTAAAGATTTATTCGTAGCAGAAACTGAAAGACAAGAAAAGTTAGGACGTTTATTAGTCTTATCAGATTCAGCGCATTCTGTTGGTGCTACTTATAATGGAAGAGAAGCTGGCGTGTTCACAGATGTAACAATATTTTCGCTGCACTCGGTTAAAAATATCACAGCAGGAGAAGGAGGGGCAATTTGTTTGAATTTGCCAGCACCATTCGATATCAAAGAAGAGTTACAATTTTTAAAATATTTTTCTTTAAATGGTCAAACCAAAAGTGCCTTTGAGAAGAATAAAGTTGGAGCTTGGCGTTATGATATTATTGATCAAGGTCTTAAAGTAAACATGCCTGATATTTGTGCCGCAATAGCATTGGCGCAAATTAGGAAGTATCGAACAGATATGTTGCCTGAAAGAAAAGCTATCTACGAACAGTATAATGATGTATTCAAGAAATTGGATTGGGTACAACTTCCACCACAAGATTCGCCATCAAAAACTTCGTCTTATCATTTGTATGCACTCAGAATAAAAAATATTACAGAGACGCAAAGAGATGAAATCATTCAATATGTTTCAGAAAGAGGTGTAGGCGTGAATGTTCATTATATTCCAATGGCAATGTTAACCCTTTTCAAAAATAGAGGATATAAAATAGAGGACTATCCGAACACTTATGATAGTTATTCTCGTGAAATATCTTTGCCTATATATAATAATTTAGGTAAGGATAAAGTCGATTATGTTATCAAATCTATTATAGATGGTTATCATCATGTTGTAGGTGCATAATTAATATTGAATTAAAAGTCTAATGAGCTGATCTGGCAAAATAACTTATTTTGTCAGGTCATATTCATAGAAAAAATACACACCTAACTGTAAATAAAATAAGTATGTATAAACTAATTAAGCGATTGATAGACATATTAATTTCTTTGATTACTCTAATAATTTTGCTCCCATTATTGATTCCTATTGTTATTGCATTAAAACTTACAGGAGAAGGAGAAATTTTCTACCTTCAAAAAAGAGTAGGTTATAAAAATAAGTATTTTGATATTTTGAAGTTTGCTACTATGTTAAAAAATAGCCCAAGTATGGGAACAGGTAGTTTGACTTTAAGAAATGATCCTCGCGTAACAACCGTTGGAAAATATTTGAGAATAACAAAAATTAATGAATTGCCTCAAGTCATTAATGTCTTAAAAGGTAATATGACATTAGTTGGTCCTCGACCACAAATGAAAGTGGATTTTGAAGCGTTTCCTGAATATATTCAAGAAGTAATCTATGATGCAAAACCAGGTATTACAGGTATTGGATCTATTATATTTAGGGATGAAGAGGAAATTATTTCTAATTCTGATCTATCACCAAGGGAATGTTATGTCCAAATTATAGCACCATATAAAGGAGAGCTAGAATTATGGTATCAAAAAAATGCATCAACTTATACAGATCTAATGATCATATTTTTGACTGCTTGGGCGATTGTTTCGCCTAAAAGTGAGTTACATTTTAAAGTATTTAAAGACTTACCTAAAAGAAAAAATTGAATATAAAAACAGCACATCCTTCGTTTATTTCTATTGAATTTCAATTAATGTTACTTTTGTTGAAGTCTTCCTTAGTAAAGGAAGAGGTAGAAGTTGTCAAGAAATTTATAGAAGAGAAACAAATAGATTGGGGAGAATTTGAAAAAAAAGTACTCTGCCACAAAATTACAATGCCTGTATTTAGAGGATTAAATACCTTACCTTCTTATCTAATAAACCAAGAAATTTATGCTAATTATAAGGAAAGAGTAACTATAATACTTTTTAAAAATCTCAGTTTGTCTAAGGAGGTTTTATTGCTCTCTAACATCTTTGAGGAAGAAAAAATTGATGTGGTTTTTTATAAAGGAAGCGCCTTATCTTATCAATTATTTGAAGCACTTAATTCTCGAAGTTTTGGGGATATTGATTTTTTAACTAGGAAGGAGGATTTAAAAAAGATAGAAGAAGTACTTTTAAAAAGGAATTATACGCCCGAATATACTTTATCCGACAAAGAAACTTTAGACGGTTACTTACAAGAAGAACCAGAGTACAATTTTGATTTATATGAAAATGGAAGAAGAAAGTATCATGTGGAACCACATCATGCTTTTATTTATCCTTTTTATGTGATTGACTTATCTTTTGAGGAAATAAAAAAGCACATAGTAAAAGTAGATATCAACGGAAAAAAATTAAATACTTTTGATATTAATTTTGTCCCTATTATTTTATCCATACATCATGGAGGAAAAGATGGCTGGAGTATATTAAAACATATCTATGATTGGTATGCTTTAATGAAAAAGTATGATCAAGAGATTGATTGGCAAGCAGTTCAAAATACAGCTATTAAGTTTGATATAGAAGTATATTTATATGTCAGTTTAGCTATTCTTGAAAAATTAATGGATATCGCACCACCTCCTTTATTAAAAGCGGCTATTCAAAATAATAAAAATCAAAAAATAGCAACAAGAATTATTCGAAAAATTCATTCAAATGATACGGGCAAAAAAACGGAGAGTGGATATGCTAAATTATGGTTTAGGTTCAAAACTAGTCGAAAGTTATCAACTAAAAGAAAAATGATAGGTAGAATTTTTTCTATTCTATGGACTAAAATAATATCACAATTCAAAAGATCTTGAAACAGCTTTAATAAATGAAACATTTCAACGTCAACCAATTTATTTCAACATACATCACAGAAAGAGAACAATCTCTTTTCGCTAATGATATTGAAAAAAATAAAGAAGAATTAAGCCAAGCTATTGATGGTAAATCTGTAATAGTAATTGGTGGAGCAGGAACAATTGGAAGCTCTTACATCAAAGCCATTTTGCGTTTCAAACCTGCAAAACTATACGTAGTAGATTTAAACGAAAATGGTTTAACCGAGTTGGTTCGAGATTTGAGAAGCTCGGTAGGATATAATATTCCAGAAGATTTCAAAACATACCCGATTGACTTTTCAAGTGATGTTTTTGAAAAGATATTAATCAATGAAGGGCCATTTCATATCGTAGCTAACTTTGCAGCACACAAGCATGTTCGTAGCGAAAAAGATCATTATTCTATCGAAGCAATGGTCAATAATAATGTTATTAAGGCAAAGGGATTGCTTGATTTATTAGTTGCTAATCCACCAGAACACTTTTTCTGTGTCTCTACTGACAAAGCTGCTAATCCTGTAAATGTAATGGGAGCAAGCAAGAAATTAATGGAAGAAGTGATTTTGTCTTACGCTAAGAAAATTCCAATTACAACAGCGCGTTTTGCAAATGTAGCTTTCTCTAATGGTAGTTTGTTGTTCGGATTTATAGAACGAATGATGAAACGTCAGCCGCTTTCATCTCCAACGGATGTTAAGCGTTATTTTGTATCGCCAGAAGAAAGTGGTCAAATTTGTATGTTAGCTTGTATGTTAGGAAAAAGTGGTCAAATCTTCTTCCCGAAATTAAGCGAAAAGCAAATGAAAACTTTTTCTAGCATCGGTGTTGCTTTCTTAAAAGAATATGGCGATTATGAGCCAGAATATTGTGATACCGAACAAGATGCAAGAACAAAAACATTGGCTTTATCTAACGAAGCAGATAAATATCCAGTTTATTTCTTTCCAACTGATACATCAGGCGAAAAGAAATTTGAAGAGTTTTTTGTAGAAGGTGAAGATGTTGATATGGACACTTTTGCTCAATTAGGTGTTATTCGAGATACGCCTTCTAAGTCAATGCAAGAAATTGACGAACTTTTCGCTGCTTTACATAGCGTATTTGCTTCTGAACAAGTGACGAAAAAAGCAATTGTAGCAGCAATAGGAGATTTTATACCTAATTTTAAGCATATTGAAACAGGTAAAAGCCTAGATCAAAAAATGTAAAACTAAGTGATGGGGAACGAGATCATAATCATGGGATATTCAGGGCATGGCTTCGTGATTTGCGATGTATGCGAACGCAATAACCTAACGATTATTGGTTATTGTGATAATGAAGAAAAATCATTAAACCCTTATCAATTAGCATATTTAGGTAATGAAAATGAGCCAGCAATCATAGAGCAATTGAGATCAATAAGTTATTTTATTGCTATTGGTAACAACAAAATTAGGGCAAAAATACAAGCTAATTTGATCCAAAAAGGATTGCCTCTAGCTATTAATTTAATACATCCTTCTGCTCAATTGAGTACAAAAATTCAGCTTAGTAGAGGAATTTTAATTGCTCCAAATGTTGTTATTAATCCTTTAGCAGCAATCAGTGAAGGCGTAATTTGTAATACAGCTTCTGTTATTGAACATGAGGTTAAAATAGGAAAATACAGCTTTATTGGGCCTAATGCGACATTATTAGGTGCGGTGGAAGTCGGTGATTTTTCATTTGTTGGCGCTAATGCGGTAGTTAAAGAAGGTGTTAAAATAGGAAATAATGTAACTATTGGTGCGGGTTCTGTCGTTATAAAAGATGTGAAAGATAATCAAACGGTTGTTGGTAATCCTCAACGAATCATCAAACAATAAGATATGATAAGTTTAACAGATGCGGTTATTGCGGGTAATGAATGGAAATATGTCAAAGAGTGTTTAGATACTACTTGGATTTCATCAGCAGGAAAGTATGTCGGACAATTTGAGCAAATGGTTGCTGAATTTGCTGGTGCAAAATATGGTGTAGCTTGTATGAATGGTACGGCTGGTTTGCATCTTTGCCTCGAAATGATTGGTGTATCACAGGACGATTATGTCATTACGCCTAATATTACATTTATCGCAACACTCAATTCGATTAAATATACTGGCGCTTCTCCTATTCTAATTGATGTTTATGCTGATACGTGGCAAATGGATGTTGGGTTGCTTAAACGCTTTTTAGAAAAAGATACAGAGGTCAGAAATGGCAAGCTATTTCTAAAAAAAGATAATAGAAGAATTAAAGCAATTATGCCTGTTCATGTATTAGGAAACATGACTGAAATGGATGAATTGCTTGAATTGGCGGATATTTATCATTTAGATGTAGTTGAAGATTCAACCGAAGCTTTAGGTTCTTCTTATAAAGGAAAACATGCTGGAAATTTTGGCAAGTTTGGTGTTTTTAGTTTTAATGGTAATAAGATTATCTCAACTGGCGGTGGTGGTGTTATTGTTACAAATGATGAGGCTTTAGCCAAAAGAGCGAAACACCTCACGACACAAGCTAAAGTATCAAGAATAGATTATATCCATGATGAAGTAGGTTATAATTATCGTTTGACTAATATTTTGGCAGCGGTAGGCGTAGCACAAATGGAGCAGTTAGAAGGTTTTATCGCTAGAAAAAAGTTTGTTAATCAGTTTTATAGAACGGAATTAGGTGGAATATCAGATATTACTTTCCAAAAAGTTAATGATCATATTGATCCTAATTGTTGGCTATTTACATTTAGTACGGCTCAAATGCGCCCTTTATTGGAATATCTGAATAGCAATGGCGTTCAGTGTAGACCTTTTTGGATGCCTATGAATCAATTGAAAATGTTCAAAGACGATCTATATATCACTGAAAACAACCATGCTAGTAAAGTATATGATACTTGTATTAGTATTCCTTGTTCATCCGATATTACAGATGAAGAATTAAAAACAGTAGTAGAAAAAATTAAAGAATTTTATAAATCAATCGGTTAAATTGATTTATAAATCAATTATAAAATTTTCATGAAAAAAGCATTAATAACGGGCATCACTGGACAAGATGGTGCTTACTTAGCAGAGTTTTTAATTAAAAAGGGCTACGTCGTGCATGGAATAAAGCGACGTAGCTCTTCTTTTAATACGGAACGTATTGACCATTTATATCAAGATCCTCATGTCGATAATCGTAATTTGATCTTACATTATGGAGATTTATCGGATTCAACGAATATTATCCGAATTATCCAAGAGGTTCAGCCCGATGAGATTTATAATCTCGGTGCAATGTCGCATGTGAAAGTGAGTTTTGAAATGCCTGAATATGCTGCGGATGTGGTTGGAGTTGGTATGTTGAGAATATTGGAAGCAGTTAGAATTTTGGGGTTAACCCAAAAAACTAGAATTTATCAAGCTTCTACTTCTGAGCTGTACGGACTGGTTCAGGAAGTACCGCAATCGGAAAAAACGCCATTTTATCCGCGCTCACCTTATGCAGTTGCTAAGTTATATGCTTATTGGATCGTGGTTAATTATCGCGAAGCTTATGATATGTTTGCTTGTAATGGAATTTTATTTAATCATGAAAGTCCGTTACGTGGAGAAACTTTTGTAACGCGCAAAATCACTCGTGCAGTTGCTAAAATGGGGCTTGGTCTTCAAGATAAACTCTATCTCGGTAACATGAACGCGAAACGAGATTGGGGACACGCAAAAGATTTCGTTGAGGCGATGTGGTTGATGCTTCAACAAGATGAAGCGGATGATTATGTAATTGCAACAGGCGTTACGACTTCCGTTCGAGATTTTGTCAAAATGTCTTTTCGTGAAATCGGTATAGAACTAGAATTTAAAGGCGAAGGCGTTGATGAAGTCGGTGTAGTCGTATCGAGTTCTAATCCTAAATACCAACTCGAAATCGGCAAAGAAGTTGTTTCGGTAGATCCTAAATATTTCCGCCCGACGGAAGTTGAATTATTGATAGGAGATCCAACCAAATCTAAAACTAGGTTAGGGTGGAAACCGAAATATGATTTGCAAATGTTGTGTAGCGAAATGGTAAAAGCTGATATTGAGTTATTCCGAAGAGATGAATTGCTTAAAAAAGCAGGATTTAAAATTAAAAATGAGTTTGAGTAATGTTGAAAACGGATAAAATATATATCGCAGGACATCGAGGAATGGTAGGATCTGCCATTCTAAGAAAATTAAAAAGTGAAGGCTTTTCTAATTTCGTTTATCGAACTTCCAAAGAATTAGATTTAAAAAGCCAAGCTGCGGTCAATGCTTTTTTTGAAGCAGAAAAACCTGATCATGTTTTTTTAGCTGCGGCTAAAGTAGGGGGAATATTGGCAAACAACATTTATAGAGCAGATTTTATTTATGAAAATATCATGATACAATCTAATGTTATTCATGCTGCTCATCTTAATGATGTTCAAAAATTTCTATTTCTGGGATCTTCTTGTATTTATCCAAAATTAGCGCCTCAGCCGTTAAGAGAAGATTATTTACTAACTGGATTATTAGAACCGACCAACGAACCTTACGCTATTGCAAAGATCGCAGGTATCAAAATGTGCGATGCTTACCGAAGTCAATACAATCGTAATTTTATCTCGGTTATGCCAACTAACCTTTATGGTCCAAATGATAATTACGATTTGAATAAGTCTCATGTCTTGCCTGCGCTTATCCGCAAATTTCATGAAGCTAAGAAAAACAACACGCCAGAAGTCGTGATGTGGGGAACAGGTTCGCCTAAACGAGAATTTTTACATGTTGATGATTTAGCTGATGCTTGCTATTACTTGATGCAAAATTATAATGAAGCAGGATTAGTAAATATTGGAACAGGAGAAGATATTGCAATCATTGATTTAGCGAGATTGATCAAAAAAATAATAGGTTATCAAGGTGAAATCACTAAAGATTTGACAAAACCAGATGGAACACCTCGAAAGCTAATGAATGTTTCTAAACTAAATCAAGCGGGTTGGACAGCTCAAATTGGCTTAGAAGAAGGCATTCAAGCGGTTTATGATAGTTTGAAAAACGAACCTTGGTACTAATCAACAATCCTACTAATCGAAATTATTAATTGAGCAAAATGCCAAAAAATCCAATCGTTTCTGTTATTACAGTGGCTTATAATGCAGCGGAATTTATCGAAAGAACCATTCAGAGCGTCATCGCGCAAACGTATGATAGCATCGAGTATGTCATTATTGATGGCAAATCGAAAGACGGAACGCTTGATATTGTCAAGAAATACGAAAGTCAAATAGACATTCTTGTTAGTGAAAAAGATAAAAGCTTATACGATGCGATGAATAAAGGTATTCGTCATGCAACAGGCGATTATATCGTTTTTATGAATGCTGGAGATTGTTTTGCGGCAGCCGATACGCTCGAACAAGCGATGAAAGGTAGTAATCAAGCGGATTTGGTTTATGGTTTGGCATTGCGGATAGATGAAGACGGAAACGAAAGAGCGTGGCATAAAAAAACGCCTATTCCAGCGAAGCTATCTCATAAGAATTTCATTAATGGAATGATCATTTGTCATCAATGTTTTGTAGTGAAAAGAAGCTGTGCCGAAGAATATGATTTATCCGTTTGGAAAATAGCGAATGATATTGATTGGTGCATTCGAACGATGAAAAATGTCAAAACCAAACATTTTTATGATGAAGTGTTTTGCCATTTTTTAGAAGGTGGTGTATCTGATGAAAGGCGATGGAAGGCTTTTAGAGAGCGTTTTGAAATTTCTAAAAAGCATTTTGGTTTGTTTCCTACCCTTTTTCAACAATTTTTAATCGCTATTAATGTATTAAAAAGAAGACGAATAGATTAATGGAAGATTGTAACCTTTATATATTAAATGAATATTTTAAGAGAAGCGTTATCAGTAAAGCACTGATAACGCTTTTTTTTTGCGATTAAACGAATAACTTATACTAATCCACATTTCAATTGAGGATGACGTATAAATTCAAAAGAAAATTTTTATTTATACGAATTAAGCGTTGAATAAAATCAATAATCCTTGGTTGTTAAATGCTTATAGATTTAAACAATTTTAAATTGTATGAGAGACAGTTTTATAGTAAAAAAGGCTTAAATCTAGTAATTCATATTAAAAATAGCTTTTTTAATTGTCACATTTTAAAAATGACAATTTGTATTTTATTGATAATCATTCTTAACTCTCAATTTTCAACTTTTAATTCGCATATTTATACATCTTTAATGGAAATGCGTATTATTGTAATAATGTATTTTTACTTGTTCCTTTATCCAAAAAGTATATCCAATGAATAAAGTAGCTACTTTTTTTTATAAAAAATCAACTCTTATTACCTCATTATTAATAACTGTAATCACATTTGCTTACATTTATTTCGTACTAATTGATGCGGCAAAAGGATTTGAAGTTGCTAATAGTACAAGTAAAACATTGGGGCTTTCATTCGGCTTTAGTTATGATCAAGTCCATGAGTTTTTTTCTATTCGTACTAATGAAATGATTGCATCTTATAAGGCATTGAATAATGTTTGGGATAGTTTATTTGCGATACTTTATGGATTAATGTACGTATTTTGGTTGTCATTATTATTCAAACCGTACCAAAATACGTATAAGTTTATCAATCTTCTTCCGTTGGGACAGGTATTTTTTGATTGGTTGGAAAATTCTAAATTATCGGAATTTTCCAATTCTTATCTGGTAGGGCAGCCGATTAGTTCTATTGATGTACAAGTCGCTTCAGTTTTCGTTATGATAAAATGGAGCATTACATTATTGGTATTTATCGCGATTATTTTGGGGCTGCTCCTTAGAGTTAGAGATATTGTTAATAAGAAGGTAAAATAATTGTAAATACTTGATTCAAAAAATCAAATTATATAGAAAAGAATATCTTTGCAATGAGGCATCAAGCATCAATGTACAAGTATAAAATTTAGAAAATAGAACCTAAATGTTATGAATAATACCTATGTAGCTATTATGGCAGGCGGAATTGGAAGCCGATTTTGGCCAGGGAGTAGAACAAGCAGACCGAAACAATTTTTGGATGTTTTAGGAATAGGAAGGTCGTTGATACAAATGACTTATGATCGGTTTTTGAAAGTTTGCCCAAAGGAAAATATTTTAATCCTAACAAATGAGATGTATCGAGATTTGGTGAAAGAACACTTACCAGATTTGGAGGATAGCCAAATTTTGGGCGAACCATCTCGTAATAATACCGCGCCTTGTGTAGCTTACACGACTTATCGTATTCAAGCTATGAACCCAGATGCGACATTTATCGTAACGCCAGCGGATGCGATTATTTTGGATGAGGATATTTTTGTAGATGATATTACCAATGCGATTGATTTTGCTAGTACAAATGATGCGTTATTGACTTTAGGTATCAAACCGACACATCCACACACGGGCTATGGTTATATCAATTTTGATGCAAATCAAACTGGAAAAGGTGTTCATAAAGTACATCGTTTTACGGAAAAACCTAATTTAGAAACTGCAAAGGAATTTCTAGCAAGTGGCGATTATGTCTGGAATGCAGGTATTTTTATTTGGAGTGTTAAAAGTGTGATTACCGCTTTATCAGCAAATGCGCCAGAATTATATCAAAAGTTCGAGGATGGAAAAGCGCATTTCAATACAGCTAGTGAAATTCCATTTATTAACGAAATGTATCCGACAACGCCAAAAATATCTATTGATTATGCGTTGATGGAGAAAGCACAAAATGTTTATACTGTGCCTGCTTCGTTTCGTTGGTCAGACTTAGGAGCTTGGGGCGCATTGCATGAAGCATACGAAAAGGATGAAAATAATAACGCGATCAATGTAGGAAAAGCATTGATTGCTGATACTAAGAACTCCTTGATCCGATCGGCTGATGATAAGTTAGTCGTTATTAAAGGATTAGAGGATTATATTGTCGTGGATGATGATAATGTTTTATTAATTTATCCGAAGTCGGATGAGCAAGAAATTAAAAAAATAACGGCTCAAATCCGAGCAGAAGGAGGAGAGCGGTTCTTATAGAATGAATTGATCTTTCCTTAATTTTTTGATAATTTATAATTTATAAATCAATAATAATGAAAATGAAATTTTTAAAATTTGGATTTTTAGCAACAATATTTGCTATGGCATTACTCGTAACTGCTTGTGGTGGTGGTGATCACACGCACGACGGAGATGAAGGACACGAACATCATGACGATGGGGGAGAAGATGGACATGACGATCACAGCAGCGATGCAGATAGTTTGACTATTGATTTGGAGAGTAAAGAGTATGCTTCGGCTTATATTTGCCCAATGCATTGTGAGGGAAGTGGAAGTGATGAATCAGGAAAATGTCCAGTTTGTGAAATGGATTATGTACCTAATGAAGAGCATAATGGAGAAAAACACGAGCATTAAAAATGATGAAAAATGCGGCTTGAAAATAGGATTTCAAGCCGCATTTTTATTATGAAAATTATTAAATGTTAAGATTTTGCTTTCTTTTGTTCTGTTTTTTTACCTTCCGCTTTTTTCTTTTCTACTGGTTTGTATTTACTTAATTCTTCCACTTTTTTCTTAGCATTTTTCAGACCAGGATTAATACTTAGTGCTTTTTCATAGTGAAGAAAAGCCTTCTCAAATTCCTTATTTTTCTCATAAGCTTCTGCCAAACTATCCCATGTATTGGCGTTTCTTGAAAAAATCATGCTATTAATAGTAAGGACGGCAATTGCCTTTTCTATCTCGTTATTTTCTAATAAAACATACCCGTAAGTATTTAATGCTTTATCTCCTTCTGCGGACTTATAGACGCGTTGAGCGATCTTTAATAGTGCTTTTCGATCATTCGTTACGCCTTCTGCTAAGAGTATTTTTTCTACTGCTGGAACAATCTTATATGTTGGAGAAGGCGGAAGACCGTGCATAATTTGAGCAATATCCATTTCAAACGAAGTAGCAGGAGTTTCGACTATTCGACCGATTTCTTTTCCTTCTTTATAAAAAATAAAAGTAGGAACACGATGAATAAGTTTACCCTTTTCTTCATGATTAGGACCTTGTTTATAGCCTTTGTGAGAATCATACAAGTTAATTAATGAAATTTGCCCTTCCTTTACTTTTAAGTGATCCATCACTTTATAAAATTGAGGCACACCACGTTTGCTATCGCCACACCAAGTTCCCATAAAAATTTCTATGGTAATATCATCTAGTTTTCCTTCACTTTTAGTTAGTAATTCTTTATCTAATTCGTATGATTTATAATATTTATTATACCATTCGTCAAAAGGCGCTTCGGTCAGACTTGCTCTTTCGCATTTGCCGATTAAGTGTATTTTTTCTTTATGATCAGTATAGCGTTGATTAATTTTTTGTGCTGTGCTTGGCATAGTAATGCCAGTTAGCAATAGAACTATTGCTATGATTGTTGAACCATTCATGTTATTTGATATTTATTCTTTTTTTGAAAAAATGAGCGATACGTATCTTACTACAAGTATATAACTAAATATTTAGTTATGCAATAGTAGGCTTAATACTTTAACTAATTTTTTAGTTAAAGTGTAAAATATATACAAAAAGGAAAGGTTAAAAGGAAAAGCAGACTAGATTAGACAAAAAAAGAACCTACTTAAAAGCAGGCTCTTACTGGTTTTTGTTCTTAGCCAGTAATTAGTATAAAAAATTACTGACTGCAAATATACTTATTTATATTAAATAAGTAATTTATATATCTAAAAAAATAACAAAGTTTACAATTAAAAGATGATTAGAAGATTACTTGCGTGCTAAATGCACTCCAAAGAAGATTAATATGATGCCTAAGGCATGCCATAATGTAATGATTTCTCCGTCAATTGCGCCGAAAGTGAGTGCAACAATTGGAATAATATAACTGACTAATGAGCTGAAAACCGCATCCGTGATTTGGATTAACCTCACATAAATGAGCGAGGCTATCCCCGTTCCAAAAATAGCCAAAAACGAAACACTTCCCAATGAAGTCATCGCTTGAGGGTGAGTATTCATAATCGTTAAAAAATCGGTTGAGAAAATATAAGCCCACGAGATTGGTCCTATGAGCATAAAAGCGATAGTCGTAGAAGTAAGAGGAGATATATTTTGTAAATATTCTTTGATAATATTGGCACTCATGCCATAACAGAAAGTAGCTAAAAGCGCGTATAAACCATACCAATTATTAGTGCCAGTCTTGTGATCTTGCCCGTAAAGTATTAGTAATAATGCGCCAATTAAACCAACTAATACGCCTAATATTTTATGTCGAGGTGTTTCTACTTTAAAAACTAAGAAACCAACAATGAGGACAAAAATAGGTGTACTTGCATTCAAGATGCCAGCTAAAGAACTATCTATTTGAGTTTGAGCAATAGGGAATAAAAAACTGGGAATAGCATTTCCAAACATTGCCATCAAAAAAATATGAAAGTAAACCTTTTTACTTTTGATTTTTTTTAAATGAGTATAACCAACGGGGATGAAGCACAGCATAGTGATGCCCATTCGCAATGCCGCAACTTGACTAGAATCAAAGGCGAGTAAGGATTTTTTTATAAAAAAAAACGAACCGCCCCAGATCAGCGAAAGCGCAGCTAAAATCCCGATACTGACAATAGAAACATTATTATCTTTCATAGTTTATAAGAATTGAAAGTTGAAAGTTAAAAGTTGAGAATGATTATCAAGACAATACATTATTTTTCATCTCCTAATTTTCAACTCTCAATTCTCAACTTTCAATTTATTAACTATTCATTTTTCTCCAAAGTAGGTCTTTTAATTCCATTAAGCCTTTTTGTGCGATAGACGAAATAAAAACATGAGAAATCTCTGTTGGTAATTCCTCTTGTAATAATTCTTTGAGTTCGTCATCTAGCATATCGCTTTTGGTCAATGCCAAAACACGCGGCTTATGCAGCAATTCGGGATTGTATTCTTTCAGCTCATTTAATAGAACTTGATACTCTTTTCGAATATCATCAGAATCCACAGCTATCATGAAAAGTAAGGTTGAATTTCGTTCGATATGCCTCAAAAAACGATGTCCTAAGCCTTTGCCTTCATGCGCATTTTCAATGATCCCTGGAATATCAGCCATAATAAATGACCGATCACCACGATAAGAAACAATGCCTAAATTAGGTACTAAGGTTGTAAAGGCATAGCTTGCAATCTTAGGTTTTGCCGCAGAAACAACCGAAAGCAAAGTAGATTTTCCAGCATTAGGAAAACCAACCAAACCAACATCTGCTAATACTTTAAGTTCTAATATTTTCCATTCTTCTCGCCCTGGCTCGCCTGGTTGAGCATAGCGAGGAATTTGGTTTGTCGCTGATTTGAAGTGATTATTACCCCAACCACCTCGACCACCAGCAGTCAAAATATATTCTTCGCCATCTTCTGTGATTTCGCAATCAACTATACCCGTTTCGGCATCTTTGGCAATTGTTCCTAATGGAACTTCCAGAATAATATCCTCTCCAAAAGCACCACTCATTAAGCTTCCTCTACCGTTTTCGCCTGGTTTTGCAATGACGTGTTTTCTGTATTTTAAATGAAGTAGCGTCCAAAGTTGCTTATTTCCTCTTAGGATAATATGACCACCTCGACCACCATCACCACCATCAGGACCACCTTTAGCTGTTGTTTTATCTCTTAAAAAGTGAGCAGCACCAGCCCCGCCTTTGCCTGAACGACAACATATCTTTACGTAATCAACAAAATTTCTATTCTCTGCCACAATTTTTTAGATAAAAAATGATGAATAATCAATGATGTTCTTTATGATTTTTATTTAACTAATGATATAAAACCTATAAAGAACTTCATTTAAATACAAAGATAGCTTAAATAGTTCGTGAAATAAGATAAAATGACAAGATGCTTGAATTGTGTTTTTTTGTTTCAAATAATTTGTTTTATTTTTATGTTTTAAATCAAATTAATTTAATTATTGTGACTATTGCTATTGTTGGATCGCGTAATTTTAATAATTATAAGCTACTAGAAACGATTATGTCTCAGTATTTGCTTGATGTAACACAAATAGTTACAGGAGGTGCAAAGGGAGCTGATCAGTTAGGCGAAAAATGGTGTTTAGATTACTTGAATCAAGTGCCAATTCTTATTTATCCTGATTGGAAAAATATTTTTCAGCCTAGAGCCGTGATTAAAAGTGATAAAAATGGGAGAAAATATGATGCAATGGCTGGTATTCGTAGAAATGAAAAAATAGTTGATCAATCAGATCTAGTGATTGCCTTTTGGGATGGAAAATCGAAAGGAACGCAACATGTGATTAATTATTCGCGGAAGCAAAAAAAAGAAGTAAAAGTTGTTCTATTCGAACATAATACGCAATTAGAGCTAGGATTTTAAATGACTAGCCGTACAAGTCTAATTAATAATAGGTAAATAGACCTTATCAATGAGTTCTTGATACTCTTCTTTCGCCTTGCTTTGATAGGTAATTCCTCCGCCGCTTTTAAAAAAATATTCTTGTTTTTTCTTTTCAATAAATCGGATCATAACCGCGCTATCTAAATTTTGTCCATCAAAATAACCAAAAACGCCCGTGTAATATCCTCTTTTATATTGTTCTGCTTGTCGAATGATTTCTAGTGTTTTTTGTTTTGGTGCGCCAGAAATTGAACCTCCAGGCAAGAGTTTTATCAAAATATCACCAATCTTAGATAAATAATCATCAGGTAATTGTCCTGTGATTTTAGAGCTAACTTGAAGCAATTCGCCTTCGTTTGTTTGAATTCTATCAATATAACGAAAGCGTTCTACATGCACTTTCTTCGCGACCATATTCAAATCATTACGAATAAAATCAACGATTGTATTATGTTCTGCCATTTCTTTTTTGTTATTTAAAATGACCTGTTCAGCATTTTGAATTTGGGTAGAAATTGTCCCTTTCATTGGGTTAGAAGAAATAATACCATCTTTGATTTGAATAAAAGTTTCAGGAGAAAAACAAACAAATTTGTTGTGATTTAGTAATTTATATTTAGCTTTACTATGATGAAAAACATCAGATAAGGATAAATTAAGGTCTATTCGAGTTGGAAAAGTGAGATTGAGTAAATAAGAATTGCCATACTTCATTTGCTGTTTGCAATAATTAAAAGCTTGTTCATATTGTGCAAAAGGAATGGGGAATTTATCTAAATTAATAGGTTGAGATAGTTTTTTAGGAATAATTTGATGATTCTTTAAGCCATTAATTTCAAATAAGAAACGATCTTGCTCGAAAGGATTGGGAATAATAATAGGCTGACGCATTTCAAAATCAATAATGAATAAAAACGGACTTCGACGTTGACCGAGTGCGTTCATTGTTTGAATAGCTTGATGTATGATCATCTAAATTAGAAATATTTAACCTGAAAAAAATCGTTTAAGAAAAATCAAAGAACCGAAAAAATATGCAAAATGCTAGTCTAATAACAAAATTTAAAGCTATTTGTTGATATATTAATAATATTGGATAATTATTAAATAATAGAGTTATTTATGGTTTTATGAAGCCTTTATAATGCGCAAAAATAAAACGATTTTAAACAATTTGGCTGAAAATCTATTAACTATATGCAATTGAGTGTTGATATTGAATAGAAAAAATAGAATTATTGTAATAAAAATTAAATTATTTAGTATTTTTTTATTACAATAATTAGAGCAAACCTACCAACTAGAATAATAGAAATTAATATAGTTTAAGCACTGATAAACTAAATTTTACAAGAAGAAAAACTAGAACATTTGCCTTTTTCAAATGAATGGAGGTGGTTTGGTGTGAGTAATAAAACGAGTTATTTTTTAATAAAAACAAGTATACAAAATAAATTAAAAGCAAGATGAAGAATAAATGCTTAACAGAACAAAAAATTTGGGAATACATTGATCAGGAGTTAGGGAGACGAGAGAGAATGAATGTAGAATATCATTTGAAACGTTGTCCAGAATGTAATGAAGAGTATCAAATGAGTCAGACATTACACATGGCTGTTCCCAAAATTATTGCTAAAAAAATAAAAGTGCAATAAAAATTAATCTGTAATTAATAGATTTTAGCCTGTTTTTTGTAAAAAAAATTCAATAAAAATGGTCAATACTAATTAAAGTATTGACCATTTTTTATTGAAATGAATAGTATTTATTACTTATCCTTCAACAGAAATATCCTGTTTTGTGATAATTACTTTTTCATTTTCCTTATCAAATTCAGCTATTAAAACACCATTTTTCGCCTCATCATTCAAGATGAATTCTGCCAAAGGATCTTCTAAATGCTTCTGAATTGCTCTATGTAAAGGACGTGCGCCATATTGTGGATCATAGCCTTTTTTAGCTAAAAACTCCTTGGTTTCGTCACTTAAATTCAATTTGTAATTCATGTTCTCCAAACGCTTATAAACGTCTTTCAAAGCAATATCAATAATCTTGAAGATATGGTTTTGATCCAAGCTATTGAAAATCACAACATCATCAATACGATTCAAAAACTCTGGTGAGAAAGTGCGTTGAAGCGCATTCTGAATAACAGATTTTGCCATCGCCTCTTTGTTCTCTTCTCTTGATTTGGTCGCGAAACCAACACCTGATCCAAAGTCTTTCAATTGACGAACACCAATATTAGAGGTCATCAAAATTAACGTATTTTTGAAATCAACTTTTCGCCCAAGTCCATCCGTCAATTGTCCATCATCCAAAACTTGCAATAAGATATTATACACATCAGGATGTGCTTTTTCAATCTCATCCAACAAGATTACAGAATAAGGCTTACGACGAACGCGCTCAGTCAATTGACCACCTTCTTCATAACCAACGTATCCTGGAGGCGCTCCAATCAAGCGACTAATAGAGAATTTCTCCATATACTCACTCATATCGATTCGCACCAAAGCATCCTCAGAATCAAAGAGATAACGCGCTAAAGCTTTTGCTAATTCCGTCTTACCAACCCCCGTAGGTCCTAAGAAAATGAATGAACCAATTGGTTTAGAAGGATCTTTTAAACCGACGCGATTACGCTGAATGGCTTTCGTGATTTTGCTAATTGCACTATCTTGACCGATAATCGCTTCTTTGATATCATCTCCCATTTTGATGAGTTTCTTGCTCTCGCTCTGCGCAACACGTCTAACAGGAATACCCGTCATCATTGCTACAACTTCCGCAATTGCCTCTTCATCTACAGGATAACGCTTCGTTTTAGAATCCTCTTCCCATGTATTTTTTTCGTATTCCAACTGTCGATTAAGCTTTGATTCGCTATCGCGCAAATCAGCCGCTTTTTCGTATTGTTGATTTTTGACTGCTTGATTTTTGAGTTCTTTGAGCTCTTCAATTTTAGTCTCCAATTCTACAATATGATTCGGAACATGAATATTTTTCAAATGTACTCTTGCACCTACTTCATCCAAAACATCAATCGCCTTATCTGGCAAATGACGATCAGTGATGTAACGATTACTGAATTTTACACAAGCTTCAATTGCTTCGTCAGTATAAGTGACATTGTGAAAATCTTCGTACTTACTTTTGATATTGTGCAAGATATTGACTGCTTCTTCTGCTGAAGGCGGCTCGATCATTACCTTTTGGAAACGACGATCCAAAGCGCCATCTTTTTCAATATGCTGACGGTATTCGTCTAAAGTCGATGCACCAATACATTGCAATTCGCCACGCGCTAAAGCAGGTTTGAAGATATTCGAAGCATCCAAAGAACCTGTTGCTCCACCAGCTCCAACGATTGTATGAATTTCATCAATGAATAAAATCACATCACGCGATTTCTCCAATTCATTCATAATCGCTTTCATGCGTTCCTCAAATTGTCCTCTGTATTTCGTTCCAGCTACCAAAGCAGCCAAATCGAGCATAACAATTCGTTTTCCGAATAACGTTCGTGATACTTTTCGTTGATTAATACGAAGTGCTAAACCTTCGACAATAGCCGTTTTACCCACACCAGGCTCACCGATAAGAATTGGATTGTTTTTCTTACGACGACTAAGAATTTGCGAAACACGCTCAATCTCAGTTTCTCGACCAATAATCGGATCTAATTTGCCTTCTTCTGCTAGTTTAGTAACATCACGTCCAAAATTATCCAAAACAGGAGTACGCGATTTAGCTGCGCTTTTACGCTGCTGAGAACCGCTTCCAGTACTACCACTTCCGCCTTGACCTCCGAATCGCCCACTTTGCGGCTCATCCTCATCATAATCATCTGGTGGAGGCATTTCGTCTTTTATTTCATGACGAACGTATTCTAATTCTGCTTTATAAGTTTCGTAATCCACTTCAAATTCTTGTAATAGTTTGGAAGCAAAATTTTCTTTATGCTTCAAAATAGATAACATTAAATGTTCAATACCGACTTCTTCACTTTTGAGCATTCTCGCTTCTAAAAAAGTAACTTTTAGTACTTTTTCAGCGGATTTGTTCAATGGAAGATTTCCCACGTTGTAGGTCGCACGAGCTGAGCGCTTACCTTGAATAGCCTCCTCGATAGAGCTGCGAAGATTTTTCGTAGCGACCTCTAAAGACTCCAAGACTCTGACTGCCAACTCATTGCTATCTTGAGTAATTCCCAAAAGCAAGTGTTCTGTACCGATATAATCGTGTCCTAATCGTATGGCTTCCTCCCTACTTTTAGCAATTACTTGCTTCACTTTGGGTGAGAATTTCTTCATAATATCTATTATAAATATATTATTCAATAAGATTTTTGAGTTTAATAAGGCTATTATGCTAATTAAAGTTCAACTCTTTTTTTTGTAATTTTTAAAAGGTTTATTAAAAAATAAAACGAATAAAAATGGTAGATTTTGTATATTCTTATTATGAAATATCGAATATTTTAAATTCTATTGACATTTTATTTTAAAAAAAATCAATTTCTAATAATTATATAACGAAATATAAGGAGTCTTGTTTGTAAATAAAAATAGATTCTGTTAAAAAACAGAAAGATATCGACGAATATTTGGTTATAAATGTATAAGATACACATTATTTAAGGTATCCTAATATATACTGACTTCTTATTCTTATTTTTGTAACTATAAAATAGTTGTTAAAAATAATGCCAAAACTATTTGTCAAAATTAGCTTCAATTTTTATCTTTAGCGCAGAAATCATTGCAAAAAGCTTAGTTTTTTTGTTTAACTTTTAGGCACATAAAAGCATTAATTAAAAGCTTTTTTCGTAAAGTGTTAATAATGAGTGTTTTATGTATGTAGAATGCTTGTGTATTAGGTATGAATTCAAAAGAAATATAGAATGAAATATAAAATTGATAAAGCGACTAATTACACGATTTTCGAATTAGAAGAAGATAATTTGAATTCGGTGATTGCTCCAAGCCTAAAATCAGAGTTTGTAATCCTTAGTAACGAAGGCATAAAAAATCTTATTTTAAGCC
>CAKZLL010000397.1 GCA_937125475.1 uncultured Saprospiraceae bacterium
ACTCCGCTTTTACTGCCTTGATTAGCTTTAAAATCTAAATTTCCATTCATTACAAAACCATTTTAGAATAAAGTCTATTAATGTTGGTCAAGGTAAATGCAATTATATAACTAATTAGTGCCTTTGCACCTCAATTTGAAGCAATTCATTAACTTTGTACTTTTATAATATCGTTTTACTATAAATAGACTTGTTCGCATTATAAAAAACGAAGGTACATTTGACCATGACAATATTAGGAATTTCTGCATTTTATCACGATTCTGCTGCTGCGCTTATTCAAGGCGAGAACATCTTAGCCGCAGCACAGGAGGAGCGTTTTACTAGAAAAAAACAAGATGAGGCATTTCCTACAAATGCAATTAAATTTTGTTTAGAAACGGCTGGTGTGTCGATCAATGAACTCGATGCCATTGCTTTTTATGATAAGCCGTTGTTGAAATTTGAGCGATTATTAGAAACATATTATGGCTTTGCGCCAAAAGGAATTAGTTCTTTTATTGCGGCAATTCCTGTTTGGCTTCGTGAAAAAATGTTTTTAAAAGACTTGATTTACAAGGAGTTAAAAAATATTGATCCAACTTTTGATAAGAAAAAAATCAAACTACTCTTTCCTGAACATCATTTATCACATGCGGCAAGTGCTTTCTATCCTTCTCCTTTTCAAAATGCAGCAATTCTTACAGTCGATGGGGTAGGAGAGTGGGCAACCGCTTCGATTTGCAAAGGCGAAGGCAATAAAATTTCCATTCTAAAAGAATTACATTTTCCTCATTCTTTGGGTTTGTTGTATTCTGCATTTACTTATTTTTTGGGCTTTCGGGTCAATTCTGGCGAATATAAATTGATGGGATTAGCGCCTTATGGCAATCCTAATGCCGAAGAAACACAACGATTTATTCGAATTATAAAAGATAATTTAGTTAGCATAAAAGCGGATGGTTCGATCTGGTTGGATCAGCAATATTTCAATTATGCGACAGGAATGCGAATGGTCAAAGACAAACATTGGGAGAAACTTTTTGGTTTTCCTAAACGGCAATCGGAAGATGATTTGGAGCAACATCATTGTAATTTAGGTTTAGCAATTCAAGCGGTTACGGAAGAAGTTGTGATCAAAATGGCAGAAGAAGCAAAGCGATTAACGGGCGCGGAATATCTTTGTATGGCAGGCGGTGTTGCGTTGAATTGTGTTGCAAATGGTAAATTAGAAAAAGCAGGCATTTTTAAAGAAATCTTCATTCAACCTGCGGCAGGTGATGCGGGCGGTGCTTTAGGTGCGGCACAAGCGGCTTACCATATTTATTTTGATCAAAAAAGACAAGCCGACGGGAAAAAGGACGCAATGAAAGGCTCGTATCTTGGCCCCGATTATTCAGATAAAGAAATAGAAACGGACGTTAGAAAATTCAAAGCGGTTTATCAGCGTTTTGATGATTTTGGTGATTTATGTAAAGTTGTAGCGGAGCGTATTGACGAAGGTGCGGCAATCGGTTGGATGCAAGGCAGAATGGAATATGGCCCGCGAGCATTGGGAAATCGGAGCATCATCGGAGATGCGAGAAATCCAGAAATGCAAAAGAAATTAAATCTAAAAATCAAGTATCGCGAGTCGTTTCGTCCTTTTGCACCTTCGGTTTTGGCGGAAGCTGCGAATGATTATTTTGATTTGGAAAAAGACTCGCCTTATATGTTGCTCGTGCATCCTGTGAATGAGAAACACCGAAAACCATTGCCAGAGAATTATCACGATTTAGCACTTCGCGAAAAGCTATATTACGAAAGGTCAGATATTCCTGCGGTTACACACATTGATTTTTCGGCAAGAATTCAAACTGTTCATCAATCAACAAATCCAGCATATTGGGAATTGATCAATGCGTTCAAGCAATTGACGGGTTATGGTTTGGTTGTCAATACGAGTTTTAATGTTCGGGGTGAACCGATAGTTTGCACGCCCGAAGATGCTTATCGTTGTTTTATGCGGACAGAGATGGATTATTTGGTGATTGGTCATTACCTTTTTACGAAATCAGCACAGCCAAATTGGGAAGATAAAGACGCTTGGAAAGAAGAATTTAAATTGGATTAATACTGTTCTTCTTTATAGCTAAAAGAGGCATAACAATATGTTTTTTTATGTATTGTTACGCCTCATTTTATCAAAATTCTATTCTGATGCATCTAACAATCGCACTACCTCATCTGTAATATTGATACGATCATTCACATAAAATATATTATCATCATTGTTTTCTATTAGTACCAAATCGAGTTGTCTATTGATTGAAATTTGTTGGACAATTGGTTTGATTGCATTGTTGAATTTCCTGATTGCCATTTGTTGAGCGCGTTCCATTTTTCGCTGTATATCATCTGTTAATTGTTTTAAATCGACTACTTTTTGATCATACTCACGGGATAATTTCTCCAATTCTACTTTACTTATCGTTAGGCTATTTTGTCTAATTTGATTTTGCAGATCCATAATTCCTTTTCTTTGTGCATCAACTTTTGATCTGGCAATTTTTTGTTGTTGCTCCAGTCCTTTTATCAAAGATTTCCCTTTTTGTGATTTACTCATTACAACTGTCGGATCAAAAACGCCTATGTTTGTACTTCGTTTTATTTTGTTTATTGGTTCATCTTGAACTTGTGCTTGAGCCGTATTCAATATTGTCAATGACATAAAAAAACTCAAGAAACAGTAAGAAAATAAGTTAATGGTAAATTGTTTCATATGTATCAAATCGTTTTTGTTTTATAAAAAATATTATCGTATTTAGGAACGCTTCAAAATAGGTATTCATTTTGAGTGACCTTTTTTTTGTTTAAAAAATAAGAAAGTTAATAAAAGAAGATTGACGCTTCTTCTGTTAAATATTTCTTTCATTTATGTTATTTATTTCAAATAATACATTTTTTTATAAAAAATGCCTCTTGTCGAAATAAATATTTATCATGCAATCTACTATGGATTATTTATTCCTTTTTATCTAAATAGCGTTATTTTGGGCTTATTCCTCTATTTTTATTCCATCACTTCTCTTTTTAGTAAGAAAAAATTAACTTAAAACGGCTTAACGCTAGTTAAACACTTACTAATCATTCATTTACTACTACAATCTTTTGAACATTTTCTTATTTTTGTTGCGATTTAAAATATCAAGCATAACTTTGAATAAAATTTGAAGGATTAACCAATACCCAAACAGGGAAATATCCTTTCAAACCATCAACTAGAATATTATTCTATGAAATCTTTCAATCAACTAAAAAATCTCACAGGATGGCTCGTTTTTGCCATCGCTACTGTAGTGTACGGACTCACGGCCGAGTCTACGGGTAGTTTATGGGATTGCGGTGAATTTATTGCCGGTGCCTACAAATTACAAGTCGTTCACCCACCAGGCGCACCACTTTTCTTGCTTATCGGACGTATGTTTACTTTCGTTGCAGAAACTTTATTTCCAAACAATCCGTCGATGATTGCTTATGCTGTTAACTTGATGTCAGGCGTTTGTACAGCTTTTGCTGCTGCTTTCTGTGCTTGGTCAACGATCATTTTAGCCAAGCTAACTTTGGTTGGTCGCAATAGCAATAAATTAGAGACTGGTCAAACTATCGCTATTTTAGGTGCTGGTTTAGTAGCTGGTTTAGGTACAACCTTTACTAGTTCTATTTGGTTCTCAGCAGTTGAAGGTGAGGTATATGCCATGTCATTCTTCTTTACAACATTGGTATTTTGGGCAATGGTCAAATGGTATGAATTGCCAGATACTAAAAATGCAGATCGTTGGATCATCTTTGCAGCTTATATGGCTGGATTGTCGATTGGGGTTCACTTATTGAGTTTATTGACTTTCCCTGCGATTGCCTTGTTGTATTACTTTAAAAAATATGATAATCCTACTCTTAAAGGTGGTATCATTTCCATTCTTATCGGAGCGGCTGTTTTGGTACTTATTCAAGGAATTATGATCTTGAATTTACCAAAATTCGGTGCAGGTTTTGACTTGTTCTTTGTCAATTCATTGGGCTTACCATTTGGAAGTGGATTATTATTCTTTATACTTTTATTAGTTGGTGGTTTAGTTGGTGGGTTATATTATACCCACAAAAAAATTAATCCAAATCTTCAAAAAGCGGTTGTTGCTTTCAGTATGGTTTTGATTGGTTTTTCAACTTACGGTACTATTCTTATTCGTGCTAATGCGAATACGCCGATTAATATGAATAATCCTTCTGATGTATTTAGTTTGGTTTCGTACCTCAATCGTGAACAATATGGAGATAGACCATTGGTTCGCGGGCCGCATTATGCAGCAGGTCGTCCAATTAAATATGATACAGAAGATCGTTATGGACCTGTAGGAGATCGTTATGAAGTGGTTGATCAAAAAATCACTCCTCGTTATAATCCTGCGGATATGATGTTTTTGCCACGTCGTGGACACATCGAAAAGAAACAGCTTCATGAAACTTGGCAAGAAGCCTTGCGAGGTAGTAAAGATGCTAAACCAAGTCAAGCCGATAACATGGCTTATCTGTTCCGTTATCAAATTGGCTGGATGTATTGGCGATATTTCATGTGGAACTTTGTCGGTCGACAGAACGGAGAACAAGGTTTTTATCCGTGGAATGTGAAAAGCGGGCAATGGCTTTCTGGGGTCAAAGCGATAGATAGTGCAAGGCTTTATAATCAAAGCCAAATGCCAGAAACGATGAAAAAACATCAGGCTCGAAATAAATATTATTTCTTACCATTTATGCTAGGGCTGCTCGGAATTTTCTTTTTCGCTCGACGAAATCGAAATGATTTCTTAGCTACATTGATGCTCTTCTTGATGACAGGTTTAGCGATTATTGCTTATTCTAACCAGCCTCCGAATGAACCGCGAGAGCGAGATTATGTACTCGTCGGCTCCTTTATGGTCTATTGTATGTGGATGGGCTTCGGGGTTTTAGCACTTTGGCAACTCTTTGTGAAACAGCTCAAACTCAATTCTAGCGCTGCGGCAGTTGCGGCATTAGCATTAGCTTTGACTGCTCCACTCGTTATGGGCTTCCAGAATTGGGATGATCATGATAGAGGAGATCACACGGCTTCAAGAGATTATGCAGTGAATTTCTTAGAATCTTGTGAGAAAAACGCGATTATTTTCACTCATGGTGATAATGATACTTATCCGTTATGGTATGCTCAAGAGGTCGAAAACATCCGTACAGATGTTCGTGTTGTCAACTTGAGTTTATTGGCTGTGGATTGGTATATTGATCAATTGCGTAGAAAAGTCAACGAATCGCCAGCAATTAAGATGACGATTCCAAAATCAGGATATCGAGGAAATAAACGAAATCAAATTTTATATTCTAATCGAGATGCTTTGCCAGCAGGTTCAAGCATTCAAGATGTAGTGAAATTTATTGGTGAAAAACACCCATTACCGCTTCAAAATGGTAGTCAAACGGAATCTTATCTTCCTACAAAGTCGATTAGAATCCCTGTGGATAAAGCTAAAGTTTTAGCTAATGGTACGGTTAATCCTAGTGATTCGGCTAGAGTTGTTTCTAATATTAATTTCACTATTAATAAAAGCAGTTTGATTAAAGATGAAACGGCTATTTTGGATATTATTGCTAGTAATAATTGGGATCGTCCGATTTATTTCGCAGTAACATCTCGTCCAGAAAAGCTTTTGGGTATGACGGATTATATGCAATTGGAAGGAATGGCATTGCGTCTAGTTCCAGTTAAAACAACTTCTGACAGAAGCTTAGGTTTTATAGGTAGTGGTAAAATTGATGTAGATAAAACCTACAACAATATCATGACTAAGTTCCGTTGGGGTAATTTTGACAAGAAACGATTATTCGTTGATAGAAGTTATGCACCGAGTGTGATGAGTATGAGATTGATTTTTACTCGTTTGGCTAGAACGCTTATTCAGCAAGGACAAACAGAGAAAGCAGGAGAAGTATTAGATAAATACTTCGAAGCATTTCCTCATATGAATTTCCCTTATGATTATAATGTAATGCTTGTCGTTGCAGAATATTATCGAGGTAATTTGAGCGAACAAGCGAAACCAACAGTTAAGAAAATCGCGGAAGAAATGGTAGAGTATATGAATTTCTACAATTCAATTTCTAGTAGTGATCAACAATCATTTGGTTTTGATATTCAGCAAACACAACAGGCACTCCAGCGTTTAAATACAATGGTTGATGCGAATGATGATGCATTCAAAACTGAAATTAAAACATTGATTGCACCTTATGTTCAAGCACCGCAACCACAACAACCTCAAGCTCCTTTGAGAGACTAAGGTAATTGTGAAAACACTACAATTGAAAAGAGTGAAACATCCTTTTTTGATATAATAATTGAAAACAAGAACGTATTTCTTAGGGAATACGTTCTTGTTTTTTTAATATTTAGTAATTGGACTAAACGAAATCCGATTTTCATTTATTCCTTGAAATTTAGATAATGAAAAAGCATAATTTCAGCGCAGGACCTTCAATTTTGCCACAAGAAGTTTTTCAAGAAGCCGCTGAGTCCTTAGTAAATTATAATAATAGCGGATTATCGATTTTAGAAATCTCGCACCGAAGCCAAATGTTCATTGATATCATGGACGAGGCAGTAGCTTTGGTTAAAAAGTTATTAGTACTTCCTGATAATTATCATCCAATATTCTTGTCTGGCGGAGCAACTTCTCAGTTTTATATGACAGCAATGAATTTCTTGAATGAGGATGAAACTGCGGCTTATATTGATACTGGAGTTTGGTCCGTCAAAGCGATTAAAGACGGGGGTTTGTATGGAAATATTGTTCAAGCGGCTAGTTCTGAAGATGAAAATTATGCCTACATCCCTAAGTCAATCAATGTAACTGCTGAGGCTAAATATCTACATTTAACAACTAATAACACAATTTATGGTACTCAGTTTCATGAGATACCAACAGTTGATATACCTATTGTCGCGGATATGTCTTCCGATATTTTTAGTCGAAAACTGGATATAGAAAAGTATGGTGTAATCTACGCTGGAGCGCAAAAAAATACAGGTGCAGCAGGAACGACTTTAGTTATTATTCGGGAAGATATGTTGAAAATGGTTAAACGCGAGTTGCCAGTAATGCTAAAATATGAAAATCATATTAAGAAAAATTCGGCATTGAACACACCGCCTGTTTTTCCTATTTATGTGAGTTTATTGAATTTGAGATGGTTGGATCGTTTTGGAGGTGTTGAGGCAATTAGAAAACTCAATGAAGCAAAAGCGGCTCTAATTTATCAAGAAATTGATAGAAATAGCTTGTTTATTGGTAATGTAAAAACAGAAGATCGCTCAATTATGAATGCTACATTCAACTTGAAAGATCAGAGCTTGACGGCTGATTTTTTGGCGGCTTGTGATGCGGCTGATATTGTTGGAATTAAAGGGCATCGCTTATCTGGCGGTTTTCGCGCGTCGATGTATAATGCTTTAAAATTAGAAAATGTACAAGCATTAGTTGATGTGATGGCTCAATTTGAAGCAGATAGAAATTAATGTTAGATGTGAAAGGAGAGGAGTGAGGTGTCAGTTAAAAATATTGACACCTCGCTCCTAATACTCAATGCTTAAATCAATAATTTTTTGGGTAATTTGATTTTCTTAGCTCTTAGATATTCGCCTAAAGCTTTTGCTTGTCCGTCTAATTTGGTCGTAGCAGCTACGCCTTCGCCTAAAAATCCGATTAAGTAAAAATTCAAACCGAATAAATTCGGAAATTCATATCGAATGATTTCAAAAGGAGCAGCATCAGGTAATAGCTTTTTTAAATTTTCGACCGTTAAATATTCTTTTAAGAAAGCATAAGATTGAGGTGTTTTTCCCCAAACACCCAAGTTTGCATTCCCGCCTTTATCGCCAGAACGTGCTGCAAATAATCGACCTAAATATTCAGAAACCATCGCTTCATTTTCAAATGAAAAATTATGTTGAGGTATTTCAAAAACTGTATTTGATTGGGTTTCATTATTCGCAATTTCATCTATTGTGATCATTTCATCATCAATATGAATATATTGTTTTAAGAATTTTTTATCAATCAATGTTGGAAAGTGAACAATCCTCGGTCGAGCAGGTTCAGGCGTATGTTGCCAGCAAATACCAGCAGGTCCACATAGAGCAGTTTCAACCAATTTAGAAGTGAATAATTTGCCTGCTTTTTTCGGATTTGCATCAACGACTGAGACTTGAAGCTGAGCAAAAGCTTCTTCATTACTCATCGGATTATCTTTGTGGGTCGGGAAAAATTGAAACTTTAATTCCTCAAATACTTGCCGATTACCATAACGATCTAAAATGATCTGCTTGAAAATATCGACTTTTTCCTCAATGTCCAAACCAGCTATATAAAAGGTCATTTTATTTTGAAAACCGCCATGACAATTGACTGTGACTTTAGCAGAATTAGTTGCAGGTGAGCCTTTTATGTTAGACACTTTGACGCGATCTTTTTCGATTTGCTCTAACTTAATTGTATCAAAATGCGCTACAACATCGGGCGTGATGTAAGCAGGAGCATTAATTTCATACATTAATTGAGCGGTTATTGTACCAGTGCTGACGATGCCGCCCGTATTTGGATGTTTGGTAATAATTGAACTACCATCCGCGAACATCTCCGCAATTGGAAAACCTACATTTTTGAAACTTGGTACTTCTTTGTGAAACGAATAATTTCCGCCAACGGCTTGCCCACTACATTCGATAATATGCCCTGTTGTAGCTGCACCTGCGAGCGCATCCCAATCCGTTTTTGACCAGCCAAAATGATATGCTGCTGGCCCCATGACAACCGAAGTATCAGCAACTCGACCAGTTACGACGATATTTGCGCCTTTATTCAAAGCCTCCACAATTCCCCAACAACCCAAATAAGCATTAGCAGAAACGGCACTCATACCACTTTCTGCTAATGTTAAATTTTTATCAAGATGTTTAAATGCTGCGCCTTCATTTTGTAAATCAGATAACCGAGGCATTAGGTTATCGCCTTCGATATAGGCTATTTTAGGATGTAATTTCAAAGTACTTGCGACTTGTTTTAAGGCTTTCGCCAAACCAGCAGGATTTAGACCGCCAGCATTCACGACGACTTTAATATTTTTATCCAAACACGCCCCCATAATGCCTTCCATTTGCTTGAGGAAAGTAAAAGCATAACCACTTTCAGGGCGTTTAACTTTTGCTTTGTAAAGGATTACCATTGTTAATTCGGCTAAATAATCGCCAGTCAAAAAATCAACAGGTCCGCCTTCAATCATCTCACGGGCAGCACTCAGCCGATCGCCATAAAAGCCGCTAATATTGGCTATGATTACTTTTTCCTTTTGCATATTATGTTGTAAATGTTATGGTTTTCAAATAAGGATAGCAATTTATTAATAAAAAATTAGAAGTTGATAAGAGTAGTATTATTTTTTATGAGAATATTCATTCTGGCAAAAATTGTCAATGAACTATTATTTCTTTGAAAATTTTTTTTAAAAAAATTTGGTAACCTTTTTCAAAAAACAAACCATTACAAGCGAATCACCTTTATACTAAGATGATTTAATTATTTTATAATTTTTAAAAACATAAGAAATATGAAAAAGTTATCATTTTTTGCCTTTAGCATGCTCATTTTGTTAATGGTAAGTTGTTCTGAAAAAGAGTTAATTCAAGATCCAGTTGCTGAGAATATTATAGAAACAAACAGTTCTCAAAAAATATTGCCGACATTAAAAGACGTAACTTTCAATGATGGACGATTAGTTTTTAAAGACATGAGTCATTATCGTGAAGTCATTGAACAAGTAAAAGACTATCAAGATGTTTTAGATCAATTAGTACTTCAATTTCCTGATTTTGTATCTAACGATGCGGTTTATGAATCGGTGACTTATGAAGATTATTTAGCTAATGGCATCGAAGCTTATGCTGATGTTATGTATTTAAATGAAGAAGAAGATGGTTCATTATCTCAAGAACCAGTAATTAGTGGTCATTTTAGAAGCTTTGCTAGTGAAAAAGGCATGGTTCAATTTGGTGATAAAATTTGGAAAATTAATGTTGCAACAGTTGATGAATTTGATGTGAGTGAATTAAGTAGCTATCGTGAAGGAAATCTTGAAGCTATGAGAACATTAAATTCATTTGATATTCAAATTCAAGAGGTTAGCCGAAACTTTTGGAAGGAAACTTGTAAAAGCGAATATAATGTACGCCAAGGATTTCGAAACATTAGAAAACGTGTTACAGGAAAGGTTCATACTTTTAATTATAGTAACTCATGGGCAGATATACAAGCTAATAGAGACAATAGAGCAGATGTATTTACAAGAGTTAAACATCAAAGAAGAATTGGATTAGTTTGGTGGGGAGATAAAGCTGACTTGACTATTTCGGGAACAGTAACAATTGATGAAGATTTGGTTAATACTAATATTATATCTCAAACAGGTCTTGTTGTTTCTATTAATGGCTCTCTTTCTAATAAGATGCAGTACGATAAGTACGATAGAATGTGTAATGATCAATTTTGTTCAATTAGTTTTCAAGCGGTAGATATGAATTATCATGCAGTTGATGGTCAAGGCTCAAACTCTTGTGACTGTATTAAATAATTGGAAAAGAGTTAATTACTTAAATTAATCTTGAAGTGAGGATTTGAAAATAGCTATAATTTAGTTGTTTTCAAATCCTCACTTTTTTTTGGACTATACTTTTTTAGATAATATTTTATTTGGTTAAGTAATACTAAATAAGTAATTAATCTTTGATAAAAATCAGCGTTTCGGTTTGTTAATTAAAAATTGAATTCAGATTGTGGGGCATCGTAGGGCAAAGGCATGCCTTTGCCCTACGATGCCCTATGATTACGAAAGTGTCCTATTTTCCGATACAAAAATCCCTAAAAATCCGATCCAACAAATCATCCGTACTAATTTCTCCCGTAATTTCTCCCAAATGTGCCAATGAATATCGAATATCTTGTGCTAAGAAATCGCCTGTAATATTCATATTCAAACCATGTAGAACATCAGTTAAGGCTTGATTTGACTTTTCTAAGGCTTCGTAATGCCTCAAATTCGAGACAATGGTGTTATCCGTTGCGATTTCATTGGAAATAACCGCTTGATGCAATCTATTTTTAATCAACTCCAAACGCTGTTTTTCTTTGGCAGAAATCCAGATACAATCGTACTTTTCTTTTAATTCTGACCAAAGTACAGTACCGTTTCGACCATTACCATTTTCTAAATAATAGCGCTGCTCTTGTTCAGGCATAGCTTCGAATAAGTCCGATTTATTGCCAACTAAGATAATTTTTAATTCTTCTTTTTCGAGTTCTTGAATATCTTGATACACTTGATCAGCAGTCATTTTCATTCGATCAAAAACATAAACTAAAATAGCAGACTGCTGGATTTTTTCCATTGTTTTTTCTACGCCAATTGCTTCGATTGCGTCTGTTGCTTCACGAATGCCCGCTGTGTCGATTAGTCGAAACTGAATGCCTTTGATGTTTAATGACTCTTCGATTGTGTCGCGTGTTGTGCCAGCGATTGCGCTCACTATTGCGCGTTCTTCGTTCAATAAAGCATTGAGCAAAGTAGATTTTCCTGCATTTGGTCGCCCTGCAATGACCGTACTCACGCCATTTTTAATGACATTTCCCAACTGAAAAGATAAAATCAATTGATGAATAACATCTTTGATTTTACTTACTAAAGCCCTCAAATCATCTCGATTGGCAAATTCTACATCCTCCTCCCCAAAATCAAGTTCTAACTCAATGAGACTAGCAAAACGAATTAATTCTTCGCGAAGTGCTTGAATTTCTTTGGAAAAACCGCCTCTCATTTGCTTCATTGCCATATCGTGAGAAGCCGAAGAATCCGAAGAAATCAAATCCGCTACGGCTTCCGCTTGCGACAAATCCATCTTGCCATTCAGAAAAGCCCGAAGTGTGAACTCTCCTGGGTTTGCCATCCGAACCCCATTTCTAATGAACAATTCTATAACTTGTTGCTGAATGTAAGCTGAACCATGACAGGAAATTTCGATTACATTTTCGCCCGTGTAGGATCTTGGATTTTTAAAAACAGAGACCAATACTTCATCAATGATTTTGCCTGCTTCGTTGCGAATTGTGCCAAAATGAATAGTGTGGGAAGCTTGTTTCTCCAAATTTTTACCATAAAAAAATGGATTACATTTTTCGATAGCTTGTGCGCCCGACAAACGAATAACACCTATCGCGCCTATGCCTGATGGTGTGGCTAGTGCAATAATAGTTTCGGTTAAATCTTGATGATGGTATGCCATAAGTTTTGTTTTTCAAATTACAAAACTAGATAATTCTAGGCATTTTATTAGGGAATAGCCCTTTTAGAAATGAAAATCGGTGTTATTTTTATGGAGACTACGTTTTTTTCTTAAAAATATGAAAGTGTAACTGATTGAAGTGTGTTTTATAGAATTCTAGGATCAGTTACACTTTTTAAATTAAGTCGGAAGTAAATATTCTTTTTGGTTCATTGACAATTTTTGCCATTTTCGTCCAATGGGTCATGACCCATTGGATATATTGAAATGTTCATTTTGGCAAAAATTGTCAAAGAACCTTCTTTTTTTTTAAGTTAGAATAATTTACGAAACCTTTCGACTATTACTTACATTACTTTGAGTTATTACTATTGAACTACCTGCTTCTACATAATAATCTCCGTCCATCTTACCAGCATCTTTCAAAGCCATAATATAACCTCTACTATCACTTCTTTTCCAAGAGCTTTTTTCTTTATTACTTAATGTATAATAAGGCGTTAGACGATCATCTTCTTCCCATTCATTGATCGCAACAGATATTTTATATCCAGTTTGATTAACTACTGTTATTGATGTCCCTTTTGTCCCAAGTTTTTCTATTTTTTTAGCACCATCTACACGACTATCCGAAACAATAACATTAGCATTTACAGTGACATAATATGGTCCACTTAAATTACCGGCATCTCCTAGTGACATAACATAGCCATTTTCCATATCATAACGTGACCAAGATTCTGTATTATCAACTTTATATTGTAGCGTTTCTATAATTGTCTCATCTGCCTTATACCATTTATTGATTCCGACACTAATTTCAGCGTAACGCTTATTTGTGATATTAATCTTTCCCATAATAATAAAAGTTTAAAAAATCTTTCCTACTCTATTCATAATTAGGCTTTTCGGAATTTTCGCCTGTGAGTCGTAAATGTGGTTTAATAATCAAATGATGAAATATTTCAACAGTAGCTACTCAATCGAATAATATATATCAGTCATCGTATGCTAGTTAATCACTTACACCTATTTCATCGCTTTCTTTCCTAAAATATCACCCTATCTTTTTTCTTTTTTTTTAAAATAAATATAAATGACTTATAATCAGGTAGTTATTTGATGAAAAAAAATAATTAAAAAAGAGAAATTTAGAGATGATAAGTATGGTTTTGAAGTTTTTATAGAGAATAGTTTTCTAATGGAATTTTATTCTTGCTTATCTTTGATTAATAATACCTTTGTTCTTACTAGATCATTGTTTTTCCATAATGAAAAATGAAAAATTATGCTATTTCAAATCATCAGAACGGATTCAAGTAATCCTAATTTTATTAAAATGGTCAAATTACTTGATGCATATTTGGCTCAAAAAGATGGAGAAGAACATTCATTTTATGCGCAATATAATGGCATAACGAGTATTAAATACGCGGTTATTGTTTATTTAAATGATGAACCTGTCGGCTGTGGAGCGATTAAAGAACAATCGACTAAAGCGATGGAAATCAAAAGAATGTATGTTATTCCGAGGGAAAGAGGTAAAAGTATTGCGACACAAATTCTGTCAACATTGGAACTTTGGGCGAGTGAATTAGGCTATGAAAAATGTGTCTTAGAAACAGGTAAGCGTCAACCCGAGGCGATTGCTTTATACCAAAAAAACGGTTATAAAATCACTCCAAATTATGGGCAATATATTGGAATAGAAAATAGCGTTTGTTTTGAAAAAAAATTGGATTAATAGTGTGCAAAAAAATAACGATGCCTGTAAAACAGACATCGCCTTCCTTTTTAATCAAACAAACTATCCCAATGATAATTGGTCTTTTTCTTACCATAAATTGCTTTGGCAAGTTGATTTTATATAATGATAAAATTTAATTTTCTTAATTAAAAGCGCATAAACTAGACGTTAGTTTGTAGTGTGCATCTTAGTAAATTACTATTCTAGCATAAGCTATTTCATTAATAGCGAGGCTGGATAAATCTTGCCACGTAAAACTATAAAATTAGTGATTTAACTCTTGCGCATTTTTTTAGGAAATAGATTGGTTTTTCCCCTTTTGAATTTCTTTGGCTTTCTTGCTTTTTTCTTCTTTTCCCCTTTTTTACTATGTTGTTTTATAGTTGTAGCACTATCATAAGCTGGGCAGCTTGCTTGTCTTTTACAAGAGGTTAAACTAGTTGTGGAAATGACTAATCCTAGGATTAGTAACAGTATTAATTTTTTCATTTCAGTGGATGTTTTATAGTGCTTGTCTATTGGTAATATGAATATTATTTGGTACGGGAAAAACAAATAATAGTTCAAAAGTAATTCAAAAAGAACAAGTTATGATCAAATTTTTGTAAAAGTTAATTTATTTGTCGGCAAAATTTGAATTTTGCTTGAAAGTCATTAATTTTCGACAAGAATTCAAAAAACTGTCCATTCATTTATTTTTAGATTTACTCAACGTACTCATTTTTGATATAAGGATCTATCTTTTTTACTCAAAAACTGTTTTAAAAACAGGTGAAGAAGATTAACTAATTAATTTCCAATTGAAAATATATAATACTTTTTTAATGTGAAATACTTGAGATAAATTATCTAACTCAAAATAAGTTAAATATATTGTTATGAACAAAGCTGATTTAATTAACAAAATTGCCGAAGGGGCTGATTTAACTAAAACGCAATCAACGCATGCCCTAAACGCAATGATTGATGCGGTCGAAGAAGCCCTAATTGATGGAGGGAAAGTGACACTCGTTGGATTTGGTACTTTTAGCGTTGAATATCGACGTGAGAGAACAGGAAGGAATCCGCGAACTAAAGCAGTTATTCCTATTGCAGCAAAGATAGTTGCGAAGTTTAAGCCAGGCAAAGATTTAGCCGAAGCCGTTGATCATTCGGTATTAAGGGAACAGTTGAAGAAGTAAATTAAAAAAGGAACTAAGTGTAATTAATGTAATGAGGGAATAGGAGAATAAGAAAGTTACTTCTTTATTCTCTTATTCCCTCATTTTTATATTTTGTAATTCAGTCAAAGAAATTTAGTCAGGTTATTGTTTCTCGTAACAGCCTAAATCTGGATTTTCAGTCTGAGCATTTCGTGATTGTTCTAGCAAATCTTGGTCGATTACGCCTGTACCAAATACGCTGTTTAAACCCATTTTCCCTTTTCCTTCCGCAGAAGAAAGCGAATCTAATTGATAATTAAATTGATGAATATTGACAAACTCAGGCGATTTATTCACAATACAATTCGCGCAAGCATTGATAACAGGAACATTAACCTGTTCCGAACTATCCATTTTTATCAAACAATTTTCCATCGTATAATCGAAAAACCCACTTCCTGCTTCTTTCTCTGAAATTGCTATTTCAGTAGCTCGCGAACCATAAATAATACAATTTTGAAAATTAGCATTCATCGGATTAATGATATAATCTGGACAGCCCAAAGCATCACTCGTACAAAGAAAATTACTCATTCTTAATACAGGGCTAGAATGACTAATCTGATTGACTGACGAATAACTAGACATCGTACAATGTCTAAAATCATAGTCACCACCAAATTCTAACTGGACATTATTTCCACCGCTACTAGAGTAAAATAAACAGTTTTCTGCTTGGATTTTTCCTGCATGATAGCCCAGTAAATTACTACTCAAAGTGTTATGAATAATGCTGTTTTTAAGATCTAATTCCGCTAAGGAATCAACTCGAACGCCAATGATAGAGTTTTTGATTTCAGCATGAGTGAATATATTCCCTTTACTACCAGCGCCTAATAAAACGCCTGCCCATTGCCCAGGATTTTCGTCGAAATCTCCTTCAAGACGATCTCCTTCAATAACGACAGGATCATTCAACGTACCATCAATTACTAAAGAAGCATCTTCCAACACGAAAATAATTCCATCATTATAAAAGAAACTATCCGCATCAATTAATGCACCATGTAAATGAACCCGTGTGCCTGCGTCGAGCGTTAATGTTCCGCCTTCAAGAAACAAAATTCCATAAATAACATAAGGTAAATCGGATGTCCAAACAGGATTTGAAGAACAATCTAAAACACCTAAACCGCCTTTTGATCCAACATAAATCGCATTTTGTCCCCAAGATTCAAGGACAACTCGTTGTTCTTTTCCATTAAAATCAAATAAAACCTCATCATAAATAATAAAAGGACTTTGATCATTATTGGGATCAACGGTCACTTCCGCAAAAATATAAATGCTATCCTGTGCAGGAATAGTGATATTTTCTAAGAAAGTACTCGTCGGAACACCATCAATATTTAATCGAAAATTAGAGGCTTGACCGCCAGCTAAGGTAATTCTATCAATAGAGATTTCCTGATCCGCGCCATTGACTACTTTGAAAAAGCGCGTTGCAGAACCTACTGATGTGAAAACCGTGTCAAAAGTTAATGTATCCGTCGTGAATTGTAATTCTCCAGTATCATCATAAGGAAAACTAGAATCAAAACAAGCTGATAAATAAACTAAACTAAACAGTAATCCTCCTGAAATTAAAATATATTTCATGTTTTTTTATTAGTTGATAATTGAAAGTTGAGAGTTACAGACCCAACTTTCAATTATCAATTACTTATTGTATTTCTTTTTGATTAGAAGCATTGACAAATAAAATATTGCCAATTCCATCATATCCGTCAAACGTATCCACGCCATTGTGAGAAAGTATTTCATCTCTAAAACCAACAATTGTTAAATCTGCTTCTTGTGATTTTTGTTCAATAATAGAACGTGTATCACGGTCTACTTTACGTGCGATTAACTCCACATTTTTCTGTGAAATAGGTAAGCGTCCCGACTGAATGAGCATAAATAAACGATTACGTTCTTGTTCAAGGCTATCTTCTGGATAAATCGCAAAGATTTTGATAATACCATTTTTCCAATCATTATGCCCCAAAATGATATAACCTAGTAGAATCATTAAGTTGGCATTTTCATAATCATTCGACGTAATCCAAATATGAATTTCCTTTTTGAAACCAAAACCACGCTCCGAACTACCTAAAATAATCACATCAAAATCAACAGATTTAATTAATTTGAAGTTATCAACAATATTCGCCAAATTGTCTTGGCGATATTTTGAAAATTCAAACATTAATAAATTATTCGCTTTTCCAGAAATTCCTGGTAATTGAATGACTTGCGCAATAGCGGAAGTATAAGACGGGCTAATCAACGTATCAACAAAAATATTACTCTTCGTTTTCTCTGCTTGTTTGATTAATCGTTTTAAATCTTGTTCGGCTTGTTCGTTGGTTTTTCTAG
Source organism: uncultured Saprospiraceae bacterium (assembly GCA_937125475.1). Taxonomy (GTDB): domain Bacteria; phylum Bacteroidota; class Bacteroidia; order Chitinophagales; family Saprospiraceae; genus CAKZLL01. Next base: position 17,687 of record CAKZLL010000397.1, read on the forward strand.
ATAAGAAATCTTGTTTGGTATGAATATATGTTCCAAAACCATATTTTTGAGAAATCCATCTCAATAAATCAAATGCCGCTATTCGATCAAAGGAATTGTCAGAAATACAAACAACCGACGGTCTCCAATTGGTATTTTGTTCTTTTTCTGCTTTTTGCAAAAAGACCTGTAACTGACGGCTCACTTGGAAAATCACGCCTTGGAAAATCACCGCAACATTTCGTTTGTCTTGGTTGTAATAGCTTAATAATGAATACAAAACCACCATTAAACCAATAGAAATCACCGCGTAAAGGGCATTCATAAAGAACATCAAACCAAAACAAGCTAATGCACCAACTAAGGAAATATACCAACGAGATTTGAATGTAGGACGATAAGAAGGGTCAGCCGCGAAATGCTGTAAAAATGAAATCAGGCACAATGAGCCGTAAGTGACCATGAAAAACATGGAAATAATTTCAGCGACTACATTAATTTCACCCATCATGATGAAAATCAATGCAATAGCGATTGTGATTAGCGTAGCATTAAATGGCTCATCGCCTTTGTCTGTGCCTTTTGCTAACCAATTATTCATTTTTTGAGAAGGCATAACTTGATCTCTTGCAATGGCTTGAAGCGTTCTAGGCGCGACCATTATTGAACCAAGAGCAGAAGAAATTGTAGCTGCTGCCAAACCTAAAGGAATGATCCAAAAGCCTTGCCATGCAATATCTGCCATGATTAAACTATCAACATTACGAAGTGTATCTAAATCAGCACTAGAATAAAGTTTATAGCCAATAAAGACATAAATTACCATACCGACTAGCGTTCCAGCAAGTGTTCCGAGTGGTATGGATTTACTTGGATTTTTTAAATCACCCGAAAGCCCGACTCCTGCGGTCATTCCTGTAAAGGCAGGAAAAATAATAGCAAAAACCGCAAAAAATCCTAATGGCGTTTCAGTAACTTGACTCGCTAAAGTTTGTTGTACATCAGCATCAACAGGCGATCCGACAAAAAACGCAATCATCGAAACCGTTAAAGTTGCGACAACGACATAGAGCATCTTTACACCCAAATCCGCTCCTTTTGTTAATACAACAGCCGTGAGCAAAAATAACGCAGGAATACTTACCGTCTGTTTTAAACTTAATAAATATTGAATCGTCGGATGCAAATCGTAATTCTCGATTAAATAAGCAAACAAGGATTTGAAAGCTTCCGCAAAAGCAATCACATAAAATGCGACACTAATTGCTTGTGATAAATATAAGGTAATACCGATTGCTGCGCCAATGACCAGATTGAAAGAGCGACAAATAATGTAGTATTCTCCACCACCCTCGACTTTTTGATTAGTTGCAATTTCGGCAAGCGCCATTGCAGTAGGAATAGTGACGGCATGACCAATAGCAATGATCGCCAGTGTTCCCCAAAAACCAACATTACCAACAGCATAACCAAAGCGCAAAAACATAATCGCACCTAAAATAGTCGAAATCGCAGTCAGGAACACGGGGAGCGTTCCGAATTTATTTTTATTAATATCTATGGCTTGAGACATATTTGTTTTTGTGATGAAATGAATAAAGGAGAGAATAGTTTCTATTCTTTCATTTTCTCATTCAAAATTATTTAATAGACTACAAATGTAAATATATCTGAAAAGAAGTGATTAAAATATTTAAATAAATCTAGATATGAAGCGATTAATTTTTATTGAATACTAATGATATTGATTTTTTTGCCTCGGAATGTACCAGTTTCTCCTGTTTTTAAGCCTCTAATAGCTTGTGCAATTGGAGAAGCAAAAGAAAGTGCAAAATAGGTTTTTCCTTCATGTTTTAGTTTTCCAAGACTGGCAGCGATTAAAAAATAACCATTTGATGTTTCCACTAATGCGCCAGCTTGAACCGTTTCGTAGGATTTGAGGACTTGAGCGTTGGAAAGAGTTTCATTGAGTTGAATAGCTTCAGCAAGTTGTCGAGCAAATCGTTCTTTTTCGAGGTGCATCATGGCTCTGGCCGTTTCATATTTATCACCTGCGCTGCTTTTCGTTTCGTTATTTGCGGAGCTTTGTGCATCGCTGATACCTTTTTGAGCTTGCTCTATTTTTTGTTGAATGGCGGTTTGGCAGAGTTGATAAAGTGCTTGTTTGATTGTCATGGTTGATTTTTTAAAATTGCATATTATACTAATCCCCATCTAAAATTCTCCTTGATAATTAATACAAATTCTAGATATGGATTAGTATTAGACTTGTTTGGCGGCAGCTTAATGGGCTGCAACGTGCAAATTTTATTTTGTACTTCGTTAAAATTTTTAGCAATAGCTACGGCTATTCCGAAAAATTTTGCCTCGTTCAAAACAAAATTTCCTTCCGTCTCGCTCCATCAGCTACCACCGAACAAGTCTATTAATTAAGTCTAAAAACTTCAATCAATTACAAATTAAATTAAAATAATATATAAGTTCATCATATACAATTGGTAATATATTTGATCTAATAAAATATATTATGTATTTTTGTAATCTGTAAAAAATAAGAAAAAATGTTTTTTTAGCAATTTAGATTAGTATTGTGACAAAATAAAGCTTAAATTTAAGGGCTAAGAGTTCAAATAGAGCAGTTTTTTCAATTAATAATGAAACACTCTATTAGAATTTAAGTTAAACATGATAGTAATCTCTGTAAATTTCAAATCGTTATTGTTTTAATTTTTTTTATCAAAACAATGGACTGACCAATTGGAAATTTACAAAATCTTATCTTTTATATTTCTTTTAACCTAATTTCGACGTATTGATATGAGTAGTAAAGTTTTTCTTACCTATTGTAGTGAAAACAAAGATGTTATTGGACATTTTGCAGCAGACCTAGGGAGAGCAGGTATTAACTTTATACATGACACCCGTGACGAAGAACGTAACATTCACACCGAAAATCAAATGAGTGACAGTGATGCACCTATTTTTCTTTTTGTGAGTGACAACTTTTTAAAGTCAGTAGAGTGCATGGAAGGAGCTTTAAAGTTTATTGACAACTTTAAATTTAGACCGCGCATTAAACCTATCGTAATAGATGGTATTCATAGGAATGAAGACACTGGTGAAATTGAGGAAGTACCCACTAAATTCGATAAAGTCAGTAACGTTATTCGTTATATGAATTATTGGCAAGATGAATATTTAAGATTGCGTCGTGAAAAACGCACTATTCCATATTCAGAAGAGGCTGCTTTTCAATCTAAAATAGATCGTATTCGTCGCATTTCAAATGAAATCGGTGAGTTCTTACGCTCTTTACGTGGCTTTAATTACTTAACTTACGAACATTTCAAAGGAAATAACTTTGATAAGTTTTTCAATATTTTAGGTTTTGATGGAAATGTAGCAAGAACTAAATATAGAACATTACCTGAATTACCATTCAGGCGCGTTTCTTATTTCCACACAGAAATTGAAACGCCAGAAATAGCTGAAATTGAGATACCAGAAACACCTCTTTCTGATATTCCTACTCCTTCTATTGAGGAAGAAATATCACTTCCAGACTTAGTAGAAGAGAATGAAGATCTAGATGAAGGAGATAAAATAGGTGGTAACTTTTCTATTGATGGCATTCCTGGATTGGATTTACTTCCAGATGATGAGGAAGATGACGATGATGAAATTGATGCCGAAAGTGGCGCTGCTCCTTCTGATGAAGAAAGTGGTCAAGCTCCTTCTGATTCTTATCAAACTGCCAATGAGTTTATCCAAGAATTAACTGGAGAAACAGTTGAAGAAGTTGTGGAAAGTGCAGAAGAGGTCGTAGAAAACGTCGAGGAAGTTGCAGAAGAAACAGTTGAAGAAGTTGTGGAAAGTGCAGATGAGGTCGTAGAAAACGTCGAGGAAGTTGCAGA
>CAKZLL010000398.1 GCA_937125475.1 uncultured Saprospiraceae bacterium
AATAAAGCAACTGCTTCGTTTTGCCAATATTAATATTTAAACTATTTTTGACCACTATGAAAAGAATATTCTCTCTCATCATCATGATGATTTTCTGCCTTCAATGGGCAATAGCACAAGATAGCACAAGCGTCAAGAAAAAAGAAAAAGGCGGTTTTTTAAGTATGTTTAAAGAACCTGCTGGCTTAGAGCCTTCTCCTAAAAAAGCATTATTATTATCGCTCGCTTTTCCTGGGGCAGGTCAATTTTATAATAAAAAGCAATGGTATATTCGTGCGCCTATTGCCGCAGGAGCGGTCGGTACAGGCGTTTATTTTTATGTAACTGTTCGTCAAGATTATGTCTATTATAGAAATATTTTAAGAGATCGAGCAGCAGGTATTCCTACTGAATTAGATAGCAATCCCAATGCAACAAATGCCAGAGTTCGCGAAATCAGAACCGCCAATCAAAAACTCATGGAACAAGCTTTATTCGGTACTATCATAGTTTATTTACTCAATGGAATGGAAGCATTCACCACTGCACATTTGATCAATTTTGATGTAAGTGAGGATTTGTCTTTTAAATTGAAACCAACTTTTGATGAGTCACATCTTGGTCAATCGACAATGGGCGTGGGTTTGTCTATTGGATTTAAGTAAAGCGAAACAATCTTAAGAATAAAAAAGGATCGAATATTTTGAAAATATTCGATCCTTTTTTACTCTATCAATCTCATTTTTACTGCTGTATCACCTGAATAGTATCCAACCCTAATTCCTGTTGAACATATTGCCCTAAGCGATCAACATGATCTTTTTTATATCGTTCTTTGGTTTTCTCTTTCCATTTGACAATCAAAGTAGGCATTTTTTGCCTTGAACTATCTATAGACAAAACACTATTACTATATTGTAAATTTTCGATTTGTGGCTCTAAGATTTCAATATTTTTTAAAATATGAGCTGGATCTTTTAGTTTTGCTAATTGAATTTTTGTCATTTGCAAAGCAGCCGTTTTTTCTGCCAATTCTATCTGAAAATTGTTCCGCTCTTGCGAAATATTTTTCGTCAACTGCCGTATATTTGGATCGAAAGTTTGAATGACTTTCAAGCTTGTTTTTCCAATATTTTGCTGTCGCAATAAGAAATTATACATCCGAATACTATCCTGACTAATCGTATCTCCAAGTATTGTAACCCTCAAAACAGACGAATCAGATAAATCCCCATTAACTAAAATTGGAATATTTCGGAAACTCACATCTCGATCAATTTTCTCAAAATGCTCTCTAACAAAAGTCTTTATTGTCCGTTCACGTTGTACTTCCGCAATAACGCCTCTCAATATAAAAACACTAGGAACAATCATTAATAAAACAAAAACGATCACCATAAAAGTAGAACGTGTTTGCTCTCCTTTATTGACATATTTTTTTGGTCGAAAACCTAATAAACGAACAATTAAATAAGTTGCCAACGCAATAAAAACGGAGTTTAAAAAGAATAAATACAAAGAATTAAAAAAGATATGCCAATCTGCATTCGCTAATCCATAACCCGATACACAAAGCGGAGGCAATAAAGCTGTTGCTATTGCTACACCTGGTATCGCATTCGATTTTTCAATACGAGAGCCAGAAACAATACCTGCAATCCCACCAAAAAATGCGACCAAAACATCCAATAAAGTAGGAGAAGTACGCGCCAAAATTTCATTAGTTGCTTCTCCTCCTAATGGAGTGAACCAGAAATAAATGGTACTTGTCAACAAACTTACCACGATAGCTACACCAAAATGATACATCGACTGATAAAGCGTAGAACGATCGTTAATACCAATCGACAAACCTATACCCAAGATTGGGGACATCAAGGGCGAAATTAACATCGCACCGATAATAACGGCTGGCGAATTAAGGTTCAAACCCAAAGAAGCAACCATAATCGCTGACATTAACAACCAAATATTCGAACCTTTAATTTGGATATTTTTTTGGATAGAATCGCGTGTACCTTGCTCATCCATTCCTTCTTTAATATCTGTAATATCATGCCAGAATTCACTTATTTTAATCCAAAGCTTTCCTGCATAGGTTTTTACATCCTGCCAAGTATCTTGATTATTATTTTCTATCATCGGATTTTCTTTACCGCCCGATGCAGCGTTATTTGGTTTTATTTCGTCCACTGCGTTTTGAATTGTTGTGATTATTCAGTCTTGTCAACCTACCTATTTTTTTAGTGATAAAAAATAAATTCACCTAATAGCTCTACTTATTATGGTCTTTTATCACTTAACGGCTTAAATTTATAAAAAATCTTACTAAAATTGTCCTTTTTTATACACAGCTTTAAATTTATAAGATTAATTTTATTGATGAATAAGTACTAAATACTAGAAAATATTTTATCTCAACTCCCCTAATAGATCATTATTTCTTTTAAAATTCTCCAAATTATAATTATAAAAATTAAAAATTAAATGACAAAAAACTTTACACATTTAGATAAAAACGGAGATCCGACGATGGTCGATGTCTCTGAAAAAGCTATTACTACTCGTGTCGCTGTTGCACGCTCTATTATGGTTTTGGATGAAGATATTATTCATTTATTAGAAAATGATGAAATTCATACTAAGAAAGGGCCTGTTTTCCAAACGGCTATTTTAGCTGGTATTATGGCAACTAAGAAAACGAGTGATTTAATTCCGCTTTGCCATCCTTTGCCATTGAGCAAGTCTCATGTTCATATTTCTATTAATGAAAAAAAAGAAGTGATTATTGATTGTTTGGCAAAAACAACGGGTAAAACTGGCGTAGAAATGGAAGCACTAACAGGCGCGACCATTGCTGCTTTAACCATTTATGATATGTGTAAAGGATTTTCCCATAATATTATCATCAAAGAAACGAAGTTGATGAAAAAAACAGGCGGAAAACAAGATTTTGAACGAACTTAGGCATACTTGCTAAAAATAAAAACAAGATACGATGTTATATGATAATCATGGTCGAGCGATTAATTATATTCGATTGGCGGTAACGGATAGATGCAATTTGCGTTGTTTTTATTGTATGCCAGAAGAAGGCATTAAATATTTACCTAAGTCAGAATTATTGACTTATGAAGAAATGCTTCGTCTATTAGAGATTTTGGCAACTATGGGTATTTCCAAACTCCGAATCACGGGCGGCGAGCCTTTTATCCGTAAGGAAATGATGATTTTTTTACAAAAAGCTAGTGAGATCGAAGGTTTAAACGAAATCCATATTACCACCAACGGAACAACAACCGCTCATCTAGTACCTCAACTTAAAGCAATGGGCATCAAATCCATCAATTTAAGTTTGGATACACTGGACGAAGCTCGTTTTTATCAAATCACAAGACGCAATGTTTTCCCGAAAGTAATGGAAGCTTTTCACGCGCTTATTGAAGGCGGTATTCGTACCAAAATCAATATGGTCGTCATGACAGGACAGAATATTGAGGATATTATCCCTATGGCAGAACTTACCAAAGATTATCCAATTAGTGTGCGTTATATTGAAGAAATGCCGTTCAATGGCGCAGGTAGTCATTATCAAACATTGGAATGGAATCATCGTAAAATATTAACACACTTAAAAACGCGTTTCCCCAATATTGAAAAAATCCCTGATGCTGCTTATTCTACTTCTGCTAATTACAAAGTCCCTGGTTATCAAGGCTCTGTGGGTATTATTGCCGCTTATAGTCGTACTTTTTGTGGAACTTGTAATCGTATTCGCTTAACGCCTAAGGGATTATTGAAAACTTGTTTATATGATGATGGAGTTTTCAATGTGCGTGATATTATGCGAGCAGGTGCGACAAATGAGCAAATCAAAAGTACCTTTTTAGAAGCTTTAGGCAATCGAGCAAAAGATGGCTATGAAGCAGAAGAAAAGCGGCAATTTGGCTTGCCTATCGTGGAAAGTATGAGTACAATCGGTGGTTGAAAGTTGAAAGTTGAAAGTTGAAAGTTGAAAGTTGAAAGTTGAAAGTTGAAAGTTGAAAGTTGAAAGTTGAAAGTTGAAAGTTG
>CAKZLL010000399.1 GCA_937125475.1 uncultured Saprospiraceae bacterium
AACAATTAACAGATAACTATGAAATCGTATTAGTAGGTAATTATTTTGAAAATGCAGGAGATAAAACCAAAGAAATTGTCCAAGAAATAGCAGCAAAAGAGAGTCATTTCAAAGCCATCTGCAAACCTAAAGAAGGGATGATGGGCTGGGATATGAAAGAAGGGATGAATAATGGAATCGGAAAATATTTGTGCGTCATTGATGGCGATGGACAATTTCCTATTGAAAGTATTGCAATGTGCTATTATGAAATTAAGAAGGGAAATTATGGAATGGTAAAGTCCTATCGAAGCAAACGCAATGATGGTTTATACCGAAAAACCATTTCTGGTATTTATAATATGTTATTTTCTATTTTATTTCCTTCCGTAAAAGCACATGATATTAATTCTAAACCTAAAATGATGACGCGCGAAGTCTATCAAAAAATGGATTTAACTTCTGATGATTGGTTTATTGATGCCGAAATTATGATTAATATTGGAAGAATGAAAGTCTCATTTTTTGAATTTCCAATCGAATTTAAAGAATTGAATGGTCGAAAATCTTTTGTAAAATGGCAAGCTATTTTTGAATTTATTAGGAACTTAATTGCCTTTAGATTTTTTAAATAAATGATAATTCTACAATCAAGTATATCATACAATTGTGGACAAAAATTAAATATTAAGACTATAATCAAAAAAATGTTATTAGAAGGAGCTATTGGAGATGCCTATGGTGCAGGATTTGAATTTGCTGAACAAGAGATTGTCAAACAAGAAAACGATTTAACGCGTTATCGACCTCATCCTTTATTTTCTTCTATTTTTAAAAAGTACACCGATGATACCCAAATGTCGATCGGTATTATCGAATTACTTCTTGAAGGTCGAGATTGGACAGTACAAAATCTCGCAGATAAATTTGTAACCGTTTTTAAAAGAGATATTCGAGAAGGCTATGCCAAACGCTTTTATCAGCTCATGACCGAAGTGGATTCGGGCGAAGAATTACTAAAAAAGATCATCCCGAAAAGTGAAAGAAATGGCGCAGCAATGCGTGCTTATCCAATTGGAATTTTGGATAATGAACTCGAAATCATTGAAAAAACAGCCATTCAAGCCAGTGTAACACATCAAACCGAGCCAGCAATTATCTCTGCACAAGCGATTGCTCTCACCAGTCATTTTTTTATTTATAATAAAGGAAGTAAGAAAAATCTGTTAGAGTATCTAGCTCATTTTCAACAAAAAAAATGGAGCGCTAATTGGCAAGGAAGAGTAAAAATAGATGGAATACAGACTGTAGAAGCTGTTTTGACGATTTTATTAGAGGAAAAAAGTTTGGCAAATATCCTTAAAAAAAGTGTTGATTTTGGTGGAGATGTAGATACTGTCGCTTCTCTAGGATTGGCGATTGCTAGTCAAAGTGAAGAATATGAGCAGAATTTACCGCAATGGTTATTCGATAATCTAGAAAATGGAGCGTATGGACGTGATTACTTAACAAAGCTAGATCGTGACTTTATGGACATAAAAAAATAAAGAATATAATTCAACATACAACCAATGGACACAATTAAAACAGCCATAGACGATTTTCAAGAATTAATAGATGAAGTAGCGAGTGATCATTCTTATGCGACGATTCGTTATGATGTTTATACTAATGAAGCTTATAAAGTATTGAAAGAATTTAACGCTTTAGAAGATACTTGGGATTCTGATTTTAGTGATGAGATTGATTTTGATAATGTGTTTTTTATTTTCAAAGATACAAGTGAATGGCTCATTGAATTAGGAGATAACCTCAATGGATTGTTTCAATTTAATCTTGATTATTCATTCAAAGATGCAGAAGGAAAAGCTATTGCATCAAAAGTCAATGCTTCAATTATGGAAATAGTTGGTTTGATTTTGACTAATTTGACCGATATTCGGAAGGTTGAAGAAGCTTTTGTTGATAATGGCGGGTATGATATTAGGCGGATTCAAGTAGAAGAAAGCCAACAAATTCATATCTTTGAACTTATTCGCTTTATTGATTAAAAGATTAAAAATGAATGAATAACTCATTTAAAATTGTAGGTGATAATAGATTTTCATTTTTTACAAATGCCCTTAGTCTATCTAAAAATTTGAAATTTCATTCATTAAATTAAGGCTAATTATCATATAGTACATTTTTAAATTAGCCTTGTTGTATTAATTTTCAATTGTACCGTTATTTTCGTACAGTGTTGAGTTAAGAAATGGGAGTTAATCCCAAATTTAAGGTTTGGATGCCTTTAAATACATCCAAACCTTAATATTTATTAAATAATTAAGCCTTTTGTGGTTGCGGTGTATAAAAGAACTCCTCTTTTACAATTTTACCATTATTAACTGTATAAACACATACTTCATCCATATCAATATCAACAGGTACTCCTTTCATTCGGACATTCATGAACATCGCACAAGAAAAAAAGTTTTCTGCTACAATCGGATCAGATACAGTACTAGAGTTAAATTTTTCTATCATATTTTGAAAATTTATACCCTTTTTAGCAATTTCTTCCAACCCCTTTACTATTCTATTTGGCGCACCTTCGGGCTCAACAGAAACAATATCTGGAGAATATAATTCTTGAACTGCTTGCTCATGTTTACTTTCGCGGCATAATTCTACTAATCTATTCGCTACTTCCTGTGTTGTCATTGTGATAATTTTTAAAAATAAAAAATTGGAAATATATTCCTTTAATTGTTGTTGATACAAAGATAAGACAGGTGAATGACAACAGTATGTCAGTAGGTTTTTTGAACCAATAATTTTATTTGATTTTCTAAATAATACGCATTTCAATTGAGGATAATGTATAAAGAAAAATTTTATATGCGTCGGCTTTAATTGAAGTACGTATAAACATCATGACTAAAAGAAGGAAGTTTCATCTGACACTCACTTCTGAAACTTTTCTTAATTGTAATGCTCATAAAGCTGAGTAGCCAATGTTTTTAATCGATTTTTTAACTCTAGAGGTGCAATCACAGTTGCTTGATTGCCAAACTGAAGCAGCCAACGAGCAATAAATTCAATGGAAGCATATTGAAATTTCATATAAACAGCATCGTTTTTAATCGTTTGCTCCACAAATCCAAAATAATACTTGCGCCTATCGGCATGTTTCACATAAGGTTTATTGAATGCAATTTCTATATTTTGAAACTGATGCTTTTTCTTCCAAGTATCACTTTGTCTATCAATATAATCCTTTAGATTAATATGTTTGGTATCAAAACGCTGTTCGAGAAGATGTAAAGTCGTAATTCTATTTACTTTGAATGTTCGATAAGCTTTTTTAAGTTGACAAAAAGCGACCAAATACCAATTATTATATTGATAAAAACATCCAATCGGTTCTAGTTTTCGGATAGAAACCGTTCCATCTGCTTTTTGGTATTGAATATTTAAAATTTGTTTAGAAGTAATACTTTTGAATATATCTTGAAGATAAGTTTTGTTTTGCCAGCTATTATCTTCTGAAATAGCAACCGAATCTTCTAATACCGCCAAAGACTGCTTTTCTGCACTTCTCAATATGGCTTTGATTTTCATCATCGCATTAGAATAATAAGCCTGTGTATCTTTATCAGCTATTTTACCAATGAATTTTTCAGCAGTAAACAATGCTGCTGCTTCTTTTTCATTAAACATAATTGGTGGTAGGCGATAACCATCCATGATTGAATATCCAATACCAGGGTCGCTAATAATTGGAATACCTGCGTTTTTGAGTGTATTAATATCTCTATAAACCGTTCGAAGACTAGTACCAAATCGCTCCGAAATCACTTCTGCCGTGATTATTTTTTTTGTTTGTAGAAGAATTAAAGTTGAAATAACACGGTCAAATTTATTCATAAATAATAATGCTGAAACAGGTCAAGTACACTGTATCAAAAGTTATTTGATATTTCAGTTGCAGCGTAAATGCTACTGCTTGTAATAAATGAGTAAGAAATTAAATTTAGTAGGAAATCTTCATTTTTTAAATATAGAATTAAATAGCTTAAAAAAAGAATTTTTCGACGATGTCCTAATACACATTTCAATTGAGGATGACGTATAAAATCAATTTAATCGTTACGAATATAGAAATCAAATTTTCTCACTTTCTCCACCAAAAAATGGCATTATAGTTAATCAAACAACTTCTGTTACAGTGTAGGGGCAAAGAAAGAAATAAGTCTACCATAATTAATATGAATTTTAGAGATGGATTAGTATAAGTTCCCTTTTTTAGTTCTCAACTCACACATTCATCAAAAACTCCACTAAATTCATTTCTCCTTCCAATTCCAATTTTTTTCTCAACCTATATCGAGCTACTTCAACACTTCTAACCGAAATACTTATCAATGGTACAATTTCCTTTGATGATAAATTCATGCGAAGGTAGGCACAGAGGCGATGATCTTTTGGAGAGAGTTGAGGAAACTTTGCCCGAAGGCGCTGCAAAAATTGTCCATGAACCTGATCAAAATATTGGGCAAATTGTTCCCAGTCCTTATCCAAATGTTCATCAGCGGAGACTTTTTTAATGACCTTTTTAAGCTCTTTGACTACTGGTGGTTCTGTGGATAATTTAGAGATTTTTTGAATATCATTTTTGATGATTTGGAGCATTTCGCTTTTTTGGACGAGGTGCATCGTATTACTGGCTAATTCTTGGTTTTGAGCTTGTATTTGAACTTCTAAGTCAAGTGAAATCAGCCGATGGATTGACTTTACAAGCCTTTACTTTGGAAGATGTTTTAAATACTTTGCCTGATTTTCATAACATTCCAGGTAAAATCGAAGCGGAAGATTATTCATTTCAATCAGGTGTAGAGTTAGAAAATACAACCGATGTTGGTGGTGGTCAAAATATTGGCTATTTGGATGTGAATGATTACTTAGATTATAATGTTTTTGTAGCTGTTAATGGTATTTATCAAATAGAATATAGGACGGCTTCCCAACAAGCTGGCGCTTTGGATTTACAAATTTTGGATAGTTTAGATAATGTCATAAGTACCGTGCATTCTCCAAGTTTTTCAGCTACTGGAGGTTGGCAGAACTGGGCTACAAATACATTTAATGTTCAGTTATTAGAAGGACTTTATAAAATCCGATTGAAAATCACTCAAGCTCCATTTAATATGAATTGGATGGATTTTTCATTAATGTCTAATACTAAAGAGATTAAAAATGATAATCCAATCAGAATGTTTCCAAATCCGAGTAGAGGTCGATTAAAACTAGAAGGCAATTTGGATAATACTCAAAATGTAAGAATCGCCATTTATAATACATTGGGTCAGCAAGTATTATCTAAAACGGTAGAAAATACGGCTCAAATTCAAGAACAATTTGATGTTTCTCACTTACCAAATGGGCATTATATTGTGACAACTACCTTGGGAAACGGTAAGCAATTTTCAAAACAATTAGTGATTATGAAATAATAATAGACTTACGTTTACTAAACTTTTGAAGTTTAGTAAACGTGATTTTAAACGAAATAAAAGAGCTTTCAGATTACTTGGTTATTAATGTTAAACATAGATTTGTTAGTCGTAAGTAGGAACTGCGACTAACGTTTTTTATTTTTACAAAAAAAACTATTAAAATAAAAAGATAATGAATAAACATATTTTAAATATTGGTGCAATTGCACTTTTATTCTTAGTTATTGGTTGTGCGAATAATGATAAAAAAACGACCGAAACGGAAGAAGAAAAGACCTGGAAAGTTGACTTTTT
>CAKZLL010000400.1 GCA_937125475.1 uncultured Saprospiraceae bacterium
TGATATACCACTAATCAACTTTAACACTTCACTCATCTGATGGCTTTTATTCAAAAACGAAGAATTGAATTACACCCCACTTTTTTGGGAGTGACGGACGATTTATCTATTGAAGAGACGATCAGGATACAATTGCTTAATGTTGTGCTTGTAATGGGTGTTATTATTTTATTTTTGCTATGGGTTAGAACTATTCTTGTCCAAGAAACTGGGCAAATGTTGGTGATTTCTACTGTATTTTTATTGGTTATAGGTCTTTTGCTTCTCAATATAAACGGTCGGCAAAAATTAGCAAGATTGATCACGCTTTCTGGTCTAAGTTTGACTATGACTTGGATATTGATCTTTCTTTACCCTTCACCTTGGGAATTAGAGTATATATTTTTGATGATAATCTTTGTTAACTTAATTTTATTTCAGGGCAAATTACAAATTTTGATTATTTTATTGGTCACGAGTTTGTTTGTGGCAGCTCATTTCATCGAGCCTATTTTACCAATGGAATATAAGGTTTTGATTCCGCTCACGCCTAATCTCCCTGTTGCTCTGTTTGTATTTTTTGTGCTATATAGTTTGATTACACTCACTTTTTACCAATCGGAAATTAAAAAATATGAGAATGCTCAAAAGGAAACAATTGAAGCATTACAAGCTAGTAATATTAAACTGAAATCGGTTTCAGAGGAATTAGAGCAGTTTATATATATAGTGTCTTCTGATTTGAAAAGTCGTTTGCAAAAAGTGCGTAAAAGCATTAAGAACGTACGAGAAAATGTTAATCATAATGAATACGGTCGAATTGGAAAATCTTTAGAACAAGCACAAGGAACTGCTCATCAGATGCATTTTTGGGTCAATGATATTTTAGAATTTTCGAGAACTAATCAATTAGGAGAGCGATTAGAAGAAGAGATTTTCTTTAATGATTTATTTGATAATCTAAAAAATAACCTTTCTGATGATATTAATGATATTGAAAATCGAATAACATGGACGGATATACCAAATGTTCGATTGAATAAATTAGAAGTGGTTATTGTTTTTTATAATATATTAAAAGTTGCCTTTCATGAGCCAAACTTTGATGTTACTATTAAAACATTAGCAGAGATTAAGGATGATAATATAATTATTAAATTTATTTGCTCTCTTTCTAATGAAAAAGATGTAGTATTGGAGAAAGAGAATATTGACTATAAAATCAAGCTCTGTGAGTTGATAATAAAAGGGTGGAATGGAAGGATAAAAATTAAAAAAGTAGAACAGAATAAAATTTATGAGGTTAATATTCCGAGTGATAAGTTGTTAATAAAAACATTGCATGCTTAAAAATATCAAAAATAGTATTTCTTATATACATAATATTGGGATTCATTCAGAACTATCCGCTGATTTAATAGCGAAAGTAAGAATGATTAACACTATTGTATTAATAGGAATTGCTATTAACACCCTATTTTTATGTTTAGCTCTGTTCGTTTATCAATCAGAGCCAAAAGTGATTGGCCTGATAGTAAGCGTTATTTTTATTGAAGGATTGGTGCTTGTTCTTAATGCTTTTTTTTCACCTAAAGTCAGTTTCTATTACATTATCACGAGTTTGACCCTTATTTTTACTGGTTTGAAAATATTTTATATCAATAATTGGGGAGAACAATTCATGTTTCTCATTATTATTTACCTTGTTTTCTTATTATTTAATGGACAAAAAAAGCAATTTTTCTTAGTATTTATTATTACATTATTCTTTTTTATTGCTGAAATTGTCCATCAATTCTTACCTGAAAAAATGATAACTTCATTTTTCAACACAAGGGACACGAGACTTTATTTGTTTATAGTTTATGTTATTTGGTTGGTATTTCTGATCAATCTATTCCATAGGCGAACAATGGAAGCTAGAGAGGAACAAGGGAAATTATTACTAAAACTCCAACAGAAAAACCAAGAAATTCAGCAGGTTTCTAGCGAGGTTGAGCGTTTTAATCATATTGCATCACACGATTTGAAATCTCCATTGCGGAACATTATTAGCTTTATTGGATTGACTAAAATTAAGCTAAAACGGGAGCAATATGAAGATATTCCAGAGCAATTAGATTTTATTGAAAATGCCTCAGAGCAGATGAATGCATTGATTGATGATATTTTGACTTTTTCTGGAATTGACGAAACTAATAGCCAAATCACGGAGATTGATGTAAATGAATTAACGAGTGATGTGATATTAGATTTAGATGAATTTTTACAAAAAAGAAACGGGCAAATCATCTTTAATATCCTACCTTCGATTCTTACTAATCGTAAAACACTCAAAATGGTATTTCAGAATTTTATTAAAAATGCCATTTTATATAATGAATCTGTTCAACCAACCGTGAAAATTACCTATCACGTTGATAGTCAACACCATATTTTTAATTTCGAAGATAATGGAATTGGTATTCCTAAAGAATTTCAGGGACAGGTTTTCGAATATTTTAAGCGTTTACACACTTATGATACTTATAAAGGAACGGGCTTAGGATTAGGGATTTGTAAGAAAATTATAGAAAAAATGGGTGGGCAACTTTCTTTAATTTCTGAGGTGAAAAAAGGATCGACTTTTACTGTGCAATTACCTTTGAATGATATTTAGGTTTATTGATGATTTTTGCCAGAATGAATATTTTTTAAATCTAGCGGTGACTTGCCCCGTTGTTTTTCGAAGAGTTAGATCAATGGAGCAAGCCCACATTAGAATAAATAGCAAAAATTGTCAATCAACCGATATTTAGAGTAATTTTAACTGCTAATCAAATGGATTTCAATTATTTAGATACTAAAAATATAGGTAGTTTATATTCGAGTAATAGCACGAACTAAGTCTGAAAAATCATCTGCTTTTTCAAATTTACTATCATTATAATGAGTAGCTCTAAATTTTAGATTAACTAATTCTTCATTCCTAAAAAGCAATTCTATTAAAATATTGCCATACAATTGGCGCAATTGATTGGGGTTTTTAGCATTATTATTCAATTTAATAGAAGGCTTGAGGTAATGTCTTTGCACATTTTCAACCCAGTAGGCTTTTGTGTAAGTCCGAGTATCAGACATATAAGATTTATATCCTAAATCTAAAACTCGTTCTCTTAAATAGTCAAAAAGATGCAAAAAATCCTTTCGATTATCCCGCCTATCACTGAAATGTAAAACCATTCCTTTTGAAGAAGCAGTATTTAATATGTCAATTCCTATGTCTAAATCTTCAGGAGCAATCAAAGAATTGGCATATTGTACATTGATATATTCTAGCATTTTATCTCTGGAGCGCGTTCGTTTCCAAAGTTGATAATCGGCTAATTCGTCCTCATTTCGCGTAATCGCTTCTCGAATGAAAGGCTTTTTTGCCGAACTTTCTTCCGATTTTTGAAACAGGTTTTTAAAATATTCCCAAATATCATCCATACTATTTTAGCTTTTTAACGCGCCTCTAATAATTAAAAATTGACCAGTGATATAAGTTAGCATAATTAATAAACGCGGATTTGGGATAGATAGTTGAGCAGATTTAAATTTATTTAAGGCAATAATGCTATCTGATAAAATAAATAACAAAGCACCAATAATGATTAGAGTAGCTGCTTGTTGAGCTGTTCTTCCTAACATATTAACGGCACTTATTCCCATGAGCATAATAACAAGGCTATAAATTACAACAGGAACAGTCATTTCGCCTAAGCCAGACCAAAGAAACGAGACTAAAATAACACCATAAATTAAAAGTGGAATACTCCACCACATTTTTTTAGCAATCAGGCCTTCTTTATATTTGGGAAAACGAAACATCGCATAAGCATAACACAAATGAGCTATCAGAAAAGAAGCTAAACCCAAGATAAAATAAATTGGAGCGTTCGCTTGGAACAATAAAGCAACATCACCACCAAATGAAAAAACAATACCTAACATCATCCAACGAGTAAAAATACTACGAGTACTAGCACTATAAAAATAAAGTCCAAGTGTAATCATTAAAAGCGGTTTCGACCAAAAAACAATAGTCTCAATTGCTAAAATAATAGCAAATAAATGAATAATAGCTGTGGTAATGAATAGAATTAAGGACGTTTTTGATGACATGGTTAGTTTTTTTGTGAATGAAAATAATAATTTTAATCCATTAAAACTAATTGCTCATTAAAGATTAATTTTCGATATTTATGGTATAAAACGAAAGCAGCCTAATTCAGAAATTTCTGAATTAGGCTGCTTGATCCCAAAAACATTATTAATTAAAATGGAGCTAATTGGTTCATTTTCAGTGCTTAATTTTCCATTCTCAATTAATTACCGCATTGCTTTATATATTTGGCTTTGAATTCTTGGTCGAATATCCATTTTTATAATTTTTCGATTGTTCATTTTTGGATAAGTTCGATTAGAACAAAAAACATACACTAGATTATGTTTAGGATCAGCCCAAACGGAAATACCAGTAAAACCCAAATGCCCAAATGCTTGCGAAGAAGCCATAGTTGAAACATGGGTTTGTTTCTTACGGGCGTTTAGTCTTTTCATATCAAAACCAATACCACGGCGCTTATCTTTAGGATGGCGTGTAGTGAATTTTTTAATTGTTGATGCTCGAAGATATTCTTTGCCGTTATAAACACCATTGTTCAATAGCATTTGCAAAATCGTAGC
Organism: uncultured Saprospiraceae bacterium; assembly: GCA_937125475.1. Lineage (GTDB taxonomy): Bacteria > Bacteroidota > Bacteroidia > Chitinophagales > Saprospiraceae > CAKZLL01. The sequence goes on from CAKZLL010000400.1 coordinate 4,690, forward strand.
AATTTCGATAGGTCGTGCAAACAAGCCAGCATGACCACTCACTCCGCCCAACATTGCCGCGCCCATGTCATGTACATAGCCTTTGATGATTTCATTTCTGAAATAATTGTCATTTTCTGTTGGAGGTGTTCGTGCAAGGTCAAACCGTTTGTGTGGATTAAAACCAGCCGTAGTTAAGCCCATCGGCTCATAAAAAGTTTTTCGAACATAATCTTCAAATTTCTGATTAGTTACATTTTCTACCAAATCACGGATCAAATAAAATCCTAAATCACTATACTTATAACTCGATGATTTGCGCAAAGGCGAATCTATAATCTGTTGATAAATATTATCTGCATAATTTTTATTAATGTATAAATTCGTTGCAACTTTGACATTATATTTATCAGATTTTTCATTTTGATAAATCCCTTTGACGTAAGTCGGATTTTTATTCCCTACTACGGTTTCTTTATAAAAAGGAATCCACGCTTTCAACCGCGCTCGATGTGCCATAACGTCTTTAATCACCAAATTTGCTTTGTTTGTGCCGCGCAATTTTGGAATATAAGTACCTAAAGTACGATTGATATCGACTCTACCTTCATCAACTAATTTCATTACTGAAATCGTAGAAGCGCAGATTTTAGTGACCGAAGCCATATCATAAATGTCTTCTTTATCAGCAGGAATACGACGATCATAAGTATGATGCCCAAAAGCTTTATGATATACAATTCGACTATCTTTTGCTACAACAACTTGAACGCTAGGCGTTGCACCGCCATTAATCGCTTCTTTGGCAATTTTATCAATACCAGCTAAAACACTTTCTCGCATGCCAACGCTTGAAGGAGGTGCATATCGTAATTTTTGATTAGCAACTGTAATCCCATTTCCGAATCTACTTTTATAAGAAGCGGTAATTGGCAATCGCCCTTTAAATTGTAAACCACCAAAAATACCTTTGGCAACGCTCTCTTCTACAATGCGGTTTTCTTCATAAGCCGCAATTACACAACCTGTATTATCAAAATATTTTAAACTATATGGATTCCCAAAAACAACGACAATGACATTAGTTTCGCGACTGAGTTTTTCCACAAATTTTCTCGTATTCGATGAAATACCAAAGTTTTTCTTTGCTGATTTATTCATTCTATGAAAACTAATAATCACGGTTTGTTTCTTTTTTAATAAAGAAAACATACGATTATTAACCGAACGACCACTTGAATAATGCTTAATTCCTTTGGCGTAACGGTCTAATTCGCGCTGAAATGTCGTTTTTCTAGCTTTGCCAATGCTCAATGTAGCAACATTACTATTATTAGAACGTGGAAGCGGAAGGATAGAATTATCATTGCGAACAACAGTGATTGCATTTTCATACAAAGAACGTTTAATACGTCTGGCTTCACTATTATTTAAATCACCATTCACGCCACTGGTAGAAATACGAGAAAAAGAAGTTAAGCCCAATCGGTATTTATTTCGTAATACTTTTTTGACTTTATTGTTAATTTCAGTAGTGTTAAGTTTACCATTTTTTAATGCGGCTTTGATTGCTTTAATCGCGGATGATGTGTTGTCTGGTAGTAAAATAATATCATTTCCAGCTTCTAAAGCCTTTACTTCTGCTTGTCCATTCTTGAAATACTTACGAACTCCGTGCATTTCCATTCCATCCGTGAAAATTAAGCCTTGATAGCCTAAATCTCTTTGCAATAAATTATGGACAATTTTGCGCGAAAGCGAAGAAGGTAAATTAGGGGTATTGTCCAATGCAGGAATCGACAAATGCGCGATCATCATACTGCCCACATTGTGTTGCGCTAAGGCTTTAAACGGGAATAATTCGACACTATCCAAACGCGATTTATTATGATAAATAACAGGTAAATCTTTATGAGAATCAACATCTGTATCGCCATGTCCAGGAAAATGTTTGGCACAAGCCAAAACACCTCCATCTTGCATACCTTTCATATACATATAACTTTTTGCAGTAACATTATGGCGATCTTCCCCAAAAGAACGATCATTAATGACTGGATTGTTAGCATTGTTATTTACATCTACAACAGGTGCAAAATTCACATTCACACCAACGCGCTTACATTGACGAGCAATCTCTTGCCCCATTTCATAAATCAAACGATTATCTTGAATTGCACCTAATGTAAGCTGGCGAGGATAAGAAATTGTATTTTTTAAACGCATACCTAAGCCCCATTCACCATCAATTGAAACCATGAGTGGCACTTTTTTAGAAAGCCGTTGATAGCGATTTGTTAACTCCATTTGCTTAGAAGCCGTTCCTTGAAAGAACGTCACACCGCCTACTTTATACTTTTTAATTAAGTTTTCGACAGATCGGACATGGCTTGATCCTTTATTAGAATGTGCTCGAACAACGATCAATTGACCGATTCGTTCCTCTTCGGTTAATGAATTAAATTTTTGATTGACCCAAGCGTTTTCTGCCGTTCGATCAATTTCTTGTTTCGTTTCATTAACGATAATATGACTGCCCTTACCGACAGGAACACTAATTAATATTGAAAATATATAAATAATGCTTTTAAAAATTGTTGTTCGCATAGTGATTGCCCCTTATTCAATAACTAACTCATAGCTAGTTGGGTTTAAAATCCTAAAATCCCTCAAAAGTGTTGGTGGTACTCTATTTAAACGTAAAAAATACGAATAAAGCACATCTTCAAAGATACTTAATTCAATTTTAATATATATAATTTTTTATAACATATCTTTTCAAAAATTGATCCATTCTTTATTTTCTTTTAAATATAATAGACTTTGTATTATTTATTCAAAAGTATGGTTGTTTTTTTAGTATAAATAAATTGATTATCAAATATTTATAGTTTGGAGTACCAAAAAACTAATAATAAACATATAATTGACTTTTTTGTTAGTTTTTCGTTAAGGAAAAAGTAAAATGAATACTGTATTTTCTGCTTTAAACCTTCAACACCTTTTTTATGAAAAAAATTATAAGAGCAATAACAGAACAATTTTTTATAAGTTGGTTCACCTATTTATTTCCTCAATAAGATTTTGTTCAATTGAATTTAACTGAAACGGCTGGTGTTTACACTTTAGTAATACATGGCAAAAATGAGAAAAAAGTAACTTATAAATTAATTTTTTTATAAAAACAATCCTAGTGAGTAGCATTGTTTAAATATTTAACTTTTTCATAATACTTTTTTTATTATCTTTGTAAAGGACTGATATACAAAGAAGTCTAAGAATATCATGCGAATAACCACTACGATATTTGTTCTCATCCTGTCTCATTCTATGTTATTGGGGCAAGTTTCTATTTTACCACAAATAGAGACCTCTCATATTATTGGTGTCTCTCCAATGCCGATTTTTTTGGACGGGACAGCTTCTACTATCAATGATTCTACGGTTAATACTTTTCATGATTTACATTATCAATGGAATTTTGGGGACTTTTTTAGTGGGTTTTGGAATAACATTCCGAAATCAAAAAATCGTGCTTCGAGCCCTTTGGCAGCTCATGTTTTTGATAGTGTTGGTTTGCATATTATCGAATTAGAAGTTTTTCAAAATTCGAAATATTCCGTCACAAAACCTTTGACGATTAAAATTCAAGATGCTAATACTTTTTATAAAGGAGAAAAAACAATCTGCTTTTCTAAAAAAGGAGAATTTGCAGATGCGCCAGATCAGGCTTTAATGGTTCAAATCAATGATTTTAGAGATGTTGAACCTTATTTGTCTGATAGTGTTCGGATCTTATTTCGTCGAGGAGATACGATTTCGACGGATGTAGGGTTGGATTTATCAGGTTTGAAATATGTAACAATTGGTGCTTTTGGTCCTCGTTTGAATATCAATTCATTGGAGATGTCAGAAAATGCTCCTGTGATTATAATGAATGGCACAATGCCTTTATTTCAAATGAGTAATTCGGATTCATTATGTCAAAGTGAACATTTAAAAATCATTGAACTTAATTTGATTAATAATCAATTGGAAAGCGGAGCTAGTGCGATTTATGCAGGAGGTGAAACGAAACATCATTTGTTATATAGATTGAGTATTACCAATTTTTCAAGAGCTATTTTTTACGATGATGAGGAGTTAGAATATCATAGCTATGCGAATAAAGTAAAGCCTTTTAAGGAAGTTTTTATAGCGGATTGTATTATTAAAAATGAGAATCAGCCGAATGATTTAATTAAAATTAGTGGTGAAAATATCGCGATTATTGGTAATACATTAAATAATAATCGTCAAGAAGGGAATGTCTTGCATATGAAATGGACCAAAAAATCAGTGGTTAGTAATAACTGTTTTTTAAATCCAGGAGAAAGGTACAGTAATCTATATATATCTTCGCCTGCTATTGATTATTGCGCAACTGAATGTTCTATTTCTGATCAGATTGTGATTTCTGATAATAATTTTGAAACAGAAGAAGGCGGAAATCGAATGCTTTGTATCACTAAAACGAAGCAAGAACAGAAAAATATAGCCAATGTTATTATTAATAGAAATTTCTTTACTGCAATCGGAGATCGCCGAATAAAAAATGCGGTATATGTTTCGGGAAGTTATTTAACAATTAAAAATAATATCATTAATGGTTCGGGGGCGAGCCGCTATCGTTTCACAGGTATTCATGTTGATAATCCTTTTGATCAAACGGTTATTTCCAATATTAACATAACGAATAATACCATTTTTAAGCAAGATTGGGTCGATTTGATGGTTGGTGTGAAGATTGGAAAATGGGTAGCTCATTCATTTGTTGCCAATAATTTGATTTATAGTCCTGCCGCAATGGATTTAATTATTGTTCATAATCAAGGTATTTTCACAACGGCAAAACGTAATATTTACCCTTATGTTCATCCTTTTATCGCGGAAGATCCAATCAATGCTATTGATTTTCAATTAGATTCAGTGAGTTTGGTTTTGGATAATGGCGTGAATCATCCTGTTGCGCGTCGTGATTTCCTAGAAAAAGAACGCTCTAGCGAAGAGCGCGTAGATATTGGTGCATTTCAATTCACTTCAACGCCAATTACTACCTATAATATGAATAGTATTATTGCGTCTAATCTTCCGTCTTTTCCTTATCCGATTTATAGTTATTACACGATGGATTTATCCCAATTTACCTCTAGTTATAATGTAGAGATTTTTAATTCAGAAGGTAATTTGATTCATAGTGATAATAGTATGCGAGACATGTTTTACACATGGAAAACCAAAACCCACGATAATGGAATTTATTGGTTAAAAGTCAGTTCCAAAAACGCAACTATGATGACTAAAGTAAAAATTAACCGATAGTTTAAGCCTTATTTTTCTCGTAATAAGCCAATGACAAACGGATTTTAGCATAAGACATTTTCTCATTTAATGCTTCAAAAATTGGTTTTAGCTGATAAGGCGGCTCAGATTGCTCCAAAACACCCAATACTTTTGCTACATCTTTTCGAGAAATAAATTTAGAAAGTTTAATGTTTTCGCCTCTTTCATATAATGTAGCGAGATGGCTTGCAATCGTTGTAGGTGCTTTTTTGCATGCCTCGGCGATTTGATCAATTCCCCATCCTTTTTCATAATAATGATAAGTGACAATCAAATTTTGCCCACGTTTCACTCTGATATTAACCGCATCTTTAGCAATAATAAATTTTCTGATTTCGGTTAAAAACGTTTGACCGTAAGTCAATAATTTTTGTTTACCAACTCCCGAAATTTGTAAAAATTCTGCTTCTGTTGTTGGCAATTCTGAAACCATATCTTTGAGTGATGCATCAGAAAATACGACATAAGGCGGTTTTCCTGCCGCACGCGCAATTTTTAAACGCAAAGCACGGAGCAATTCAAATAATTCTTCATGAGCGACTTCTTTCTTAGATCTTGGCTTAGTTTCCGCTTTCTTCGTTTGATTAGAATCGC
>CAKZLL010000401.1 GCA_937125475.1 uncultured Saprospiraceae bacterium
AATTTTGAAATATCGATGGAAACTTTACCCGTCGAAATCCCGAACTTATCCATGCCGCCATTTGCTTCATCAAATAATTCTGAAGCATGAAGAAGAGCCTTAGAAGGCATACAACCCACATTGAGACAAGTACCGCCAAGAGCACCACGCATTTCAACGCATGCCGTTTTAAGTCCAAGTTGTGCCGCTTTAATCGCCGCTACATATCCACCGGGGCCACCGCCGATGACAACCAAATCATAATTATCGCTCATTACGAACTTCCAATTTATTATTATTAAAAATCAAGAACCACTTATAAATCCAACACAAGGCGTTGAGGATCTTCTAAATTCTCTTTAACACGAACTAAGAACGTTACCGCACCTTTACCATCAACAATACGGTGATCATATGATAGCGATAGATACATCATCGGACGAATAACAATCTCGTCGTTCACCACAACAGCACGCTTCTGAATTGTGTGCATTCCTAAAATTCCGGATTGCGGTGCGTTCAAAATCGGGCTAGACAGAAGTGAGCCAAAAACACCACCATTTGAAATGGTGAAAGTGCCACCCATCATATCATCCATGGCAAGTTTCCCGTCACGGGCAAGACCGCCTAAACGAGCAATCTCTTTTTCGATATCTGCAAAACCCATGTCTTGCGCATTTTTTACAACCGGGACAACAAGGCCAGATGGAGTTGAAGCCGCCACACCAACATTATAGTAATTTTTATAAACAATACTGTCGTCGCGAATTTCTGCATTCACTTCCGGAATTTCTTTTAGTGCCGCTACACATGCCTTCGTGAAGAAGGACATAAAGCCAAGTCGTGCACCATGCTTCTTTTCAAAGACTTCTTTATATTGTGAACGAAGTGCCATTACCGCTGACATATCGACTTCATTATATGTGGTCAGCATCGCCGCCGTATTTTGTGCATCTTTTAATCGTTTCGCTATTGTACGGCGAAGACGCGTCATCGGAACGACTTCTTCTTGTGGTGAGGTTGCTACTGGGGCAGCCGTAGAGGCCGTTGCTACTGATGCAGGCGCGCCTGAAAGATGCGCAAGCACATCTGCTTTCGTAATTGTTCCACCTGCGCCAGTGCCTGTTACTGTCGCAAGGTCAACACCCTTTTCAGAAGCAAGTTTCGCTGCAGCAGGTCTTGCATTTACACCCTTCGCTGCTGCGGCTGGGGCCGCTTCCGCGGCAGGAGCAGAAACTTCTTTTGCTGGTTCTGGAGCCTTTTCAGGAGCTGCGGCTGGGGCAGCAGATGCCGCACCCTTTGCCGTTTCGTCAATCTTACCAAGAAGAGCACCAACTTCAACATTATCGCCTTCTTCAGCAATAATTTCAGATAATGCACCAGACGCAGAAGCGGTTACTTCTAAAGCAACCTTGTCTGTTTCTAATTCACAAATAACTTCATCAACAGCAACGGCTTCACCAACGGCTTTATACCATTTTCCTACTGTCGCTTCAGTGACTGACTCACCAAGTACCGGTACGTGAATTTCGACGGCCATATGACCTTCTCCTTATTATTATTAATTTTATATAACTATCTTTTTGTAATTGTTAAGGCCTGATCAATCAAATTAGCCTGCTCAACTTTATGTCGTTCCATTAATCCTGTCGCCGGAGAAGCAGCAGCTTTTCGTCCAGCATAAATCGGACGCGTCACTTTACCACCAACGTTAGAAAGCACATCTTCAATATAAGGATCAATAAAGCTCCAAGAACCCATATTTTTCGGCTCTTCTTGACACCAAACTACCGCTTCAAGATTTTTAAAGCGCTTAAGCTCTTTCGCCAAAGCTTCACCAGGGAACGGATAGAGCTGTTCAACGCGCATTAAATATGTATCTTTTTGGCCGCGCGCATCACGCTCTGCCATAATATCATAATATACTTTACCCGAACAAAGGACGACACGTTTAATACCGCTGTCTTTATTAATCTTAATTGTTTTATGTGGATCCGACTGTGCATCATCCCAAAGAATTCGGTGAAATTCTGAGTTTTCAGCCATGTCTTCTATTTTCGATGTCGCAAGTTTATGACGAAGTAATGATTTTGGTGTCATAATGATCAAAGGTTTACGGAATTTACGCTTCATTTGACGGCGCAATACATGATAGTAGTTTGCTGGTGTCGTGCAATTAACGACTTGCATATTATCTTCTGCACAAAGCTGCAAGAAACGTTCAAGTCTTGCGGATGAATGCTCTGGACCTTGTCCTTCATATCCATGCGGTAAAAGCATAACCAAACCACTATTTCTCTGCCACTTACTTTCAGAAGAAGAAATAAATTGATCCATCATCACCTGCGCACCATTAGCAAAATCACCAAATTGTGCTTCCCAAAGCACCAAAGTATCAGGTGTTGTCATAGAATAACCAAATTCAAATCCTAATACTGCAAATTCAGATAACAAGGAATTAAAAATTCTAAATTTCCCTTGTTCTTCTACAATACCGTTCATTCGGTTGTACTCTTCGCCTGTTTCTGTATCTACTAAGATAGCATGACGGTGCGAAAATGTTCCTCTTTTCACATCTTGCCCACTCATACGAACATCCTTGCCTTCTAACAAGATCGTTCCATAAGCCAATAATTCGCCTAATTGCCAATCATAACCATTATCACTAATCAGTTTATTGGTATTTTTCATTAAGCGATTAAGCTTTCTAAGCGGATTAATTTCACTTGGCAATTTAGTTAAATGAGCTATAATTTTATTCAAAACAGCCGCATCTACCCCTGTGTCAGGCGATTGCTCCATATCTTCATCTGTTGCTTTTCGCAAAGATCTCCAAGCTAATTCTGGTTTCTGATAAGCATAAGGCAAAGGTTTTTCTTTGACTTCATCTAAGCGTTCTTGCAATTTTTTCCAAAAACTCTTATCTATTTCTTTGGCTCTTTCAGCACTTAGGATACCTTTTTTAATTAGCTCTGCGGTATATAAATCCTTTGGATTCTCGTGAGTTTTAATAAACTCATACATTTTAGGCTGTGTGAATTGTGGATCATCTCCTTCATTATGCCCATGCTTGCGATAACAAACCATGTCAATATATACATCAGAATTAAATAACTGACGATAATTCACTGCCAATTCTGCTGCAAAAACGACTGCTTCAGGATCATCTCCATTCACATGAATAACAGGTGCTTCGACGATACTTGCTACTCCTGTACAATAAACAGAAGAACGCGCATCATCAAAATCCGTCGTAAATCCAACTTGATTATTAATCACAAAATGAATCGTACCACCTGTATAATATCCTTCTAATTTACTCATTTGAGAGACTTCATAGACAATACCTTGCCCTGCGATTGCTGCATCTCCATGAATTAAAATAGGTAAAATATGATCGTATTCACTTTTGTATAAAATATCAGCCTTGGCTCTTGAAACACCCAAAACCACTGGATTAACCGCTTCTAAGTGAGAAGGGTTAGGTGCTAATTTTAACTGAATAGGATTGCCATTCAATGTTTCTAACTGAGATGAAAAGCCCAAGTGATATTTCACATCTCCGTCTCCCATCGTCAAATCTGGCTCTGCTTTTGCTTCAAATTCATTAAAGATTTGATCATAAGTTTTGCCCATTACATTAGCCAATACATTCAAACGCCCACGGTGCGCCATACCTATCACGACCTCTTTTACATCCGAAATAGGGTTTTCGGCAGTGCCTTTACCAAAAAGAGCCACAGCATTAGCAGCAGCATTAATCATGGCATTCAAGGCTGGTATAGTACTTTCACCACCTTCAAGTGAGAATCGTTTTTGACCTACATATTTAGTATGTAAGAATTTTTCAAAAAGAACCGCATCATTTAATTTTTCTAAAATAACACGTTTTTTATCCAAACTCAAACCATAATCATCATCTCTATATGTCTCAAGTTGTTGTCTCAACCAACGACGTTTAGATTTTTCTGAGATATAAAAATATTCTAAACCGATACTACTACAATAAATTTTGTGCAAACGGTTAATAATTTCGCGAAGTGTTTTCTCTTCTTTATAACCAATTTCCTTAGCAGCATGGAATTTTTTATCCAAATCCGCCTCAGTCAAGCCATAATCATCTAGCTCTAAATGTGGTCTTCGATCACGTCGTTCACGAATAGGATTGGTGTTAGATAATAAATGACCTCTTCGACGATAACCATTAATTAATCCAACAACTTTGAATTCATCACTATTAAATCCTATATTTTTTAATGTGGCAGAGGTAATTTCCTCGTTATTTTCATCTCCTCCAAATTCAAACCCTTCAAAAAACACGCGCCAACCGCTATCTAATCCTTCTGGGTTTGTTTTATATTGCTCATACATTTTGTCAATGTATGTGGAGTGCGCTTTAAATATGTAAGAATAATCTTTCATTTATTACAAATATTCGCTGATATAATTTAGTATCTCCAACAATTAGTCTTTAATAAAAAAAATAATTAAATATATTAAAATTATTTTTAATACTTTAAGCTTTTATAATTAAAAAATTGAAAGAATACACTTCTTTTTATTAATTTTATTATTTTTTGCCTTTTACTTTTCCTTTATTAAATGCCCTAACAGCCTTTTTAGAAGGAGTTAACCCCTGTTTTCCTAAAAAGGAATGCTAATATAGGTAGTTTGTTAATAAAAGGTCAATCTCTTGCTTGATTTTTTCTTTAATTCCGCTTGATTTTACTATTAAGTTAATAACAAGTGATGTTTCTTGTCATTTTTTTTAAAGAAATATGCCCCTTATTTAATTTTTTTTTAGAATAATTTCTATCTTCTATAAAAAATCGTACATTTGCATCCGCATTCAAGTAATTGATAAGAATTCAAGGAAAAAATATACATAATAATATGGCACATCATAAATCAGCGAAAAAACGCATTCGCCAAGATGCTAAAAAAAGATTGCACAATCGTTATTACAAAAAAACGACTCGTACTGCAATTAAGACATTACGTGAAACTACAGATCATGCCGATGCTGTAAAGTTTTTACCTAAAGTTGTTTCTATGATTGATAAATTATCAAAAAGAAACATTTGGCACAAAAATAAAGCTAATAATTTAAAAGGTAAGTTAAGCAAGTTTGTTAATAGCTTAAAAGCAGCTTAGTTTTTTAATTATTTTATATAAATAGTTTAAAGGGTTTATTCTAAATTTAGAATAAACCCTTTTGTCGTTAATTTTTATTACTTATTGTTGGTAACCTTTTTTGTAAAAAATGACCTTTCCTAATGACAAAACATTTATTACAAAAAAACTTAATTTATGTCTACTTTTCAATTAACATCATCTAAACTAACAACTAGTTTTAAAACATTATTTCTTCTTTTATTCTTTCTTGGATCAATTCATTTTACTGCTACTGCTGCACACTATCAAAATGTTATAGAAGCTCCAACGGTGAAAGCTCCAACTAAAGCAAAGTTAATCCTCTGTGCTCAATCTGGGCAAACCGTTTCATTCAATTTCCCTAATCCAAATTTCATTCCCATGTATTTACCGACAGTTAAAATTAATTTTCACTGTTCTAATATGAGTTCATCAACAATCACAAGTGTTCCAACGATACCTCCATTTGCAGCTTCTCAAACAATTAATTTTACAATACCTCAGAATGCTGATCTTTCTTATGGAGGGCATCTCGTTTTAAAAATAAAAGCTAAAGATGGAGAAAAATATATTAAGCTGATAACATTATCTAATTGCATTGGAGAGCCTCGACCTCATGAGATTGAATAAAAAACAATAGTGATTATTTCGTAATAATATTACGGAATAATCACTATTATTTTTCAGATTTTATTTTTTCTTTGCTTTAGCTTTATTAATATCATTGATGACCTTCACTGATTTTTTTGCCATACTAATAAGGCGATTCGCAGAAGTTAATCCAACATGACGCGAGATTTCTTGACCATTAGGTTTCAAATAAATAAGTGTTGGGAAAGCTTTAATTTTAAATTGTTGTGCTAATTCTACGCCTTCTCCTTTTTCTGCATTGATTTTTAAACTAATTAAATTTTTATTAAAATATCGTGCAGCGCTTTCATTTTCAAAAGCATCTTTTTCCAACCAACGGCAAGGTGCACACCAATCAGTATAAAAATCTAAAAATATAGGTTTTTGTTCTTCTGTCGCTAAACTTAATACTTTTTCGTATTTAGTTTTTTCAAAATATATTTTATGCTTGGCACTTGATCTATTTTTAGAAGAGCCTCTTCCTCCTCCTCCAGCAGAAAAGCCACAAGAATAGAATAAAAAAAGGCTCATTAATCCAATATAAGTTAATCGTTTTTTCATGGTTGACTTATTTTTTTCGGTAAAACACTATTAAACTTGTACGGCGGCTAATTAATTTGCTGCAACGGGCAAGTCTTATTTTGTACTCCGTTAATTTTTTTAGCAATAGCTATGACTATTCTGAAAAATTTCACCTCGAACAAAACAAAATTTCCTGCCGTTTCGCTAAATCACTAGCCGCCGTACAAGTCCATTCTTTCCCTATAAATACAAACGTAATTTAATTCTATTTATTTTTATTTCAAAATAATGCCAACCACCTTAAAAGAAGCATTTAAGACATTGATAAGATAATAACAATCAATTGTTTGATAAAATTAATAAGAGCTGTTAAGGCTTGTAAAATATAAACCAAGATTAATCAGAAACAATAAAATAGTCAATAAACCAACCGTGTATCGTAATGCAGCATCAGAATATCGAATCAAGCCCAATAAAAACAATCCGCCTATAATATATAAAACTCTATTAGAGAACTTTAAAAAGAAACGCATCAACATAGACAGGTCAGGTTGTTCGATGCTCAATAGATAAAGAAATACAGATGCTATAAAAAATACTCCTATGATTAACCAAGTTTGGTCTTTTTTATTCATCAATCATTTTTTTATAGCACTTAAAGCCTTCAACCTGTATCAGATTGAAGGCTTTATTGAATTATAAATTATAAAGATTTTATCTCAAGCGATTATAAGCCGATTTGACTAATTTTTCGTCTTTATTGATATTTCTATTCGCTAAAAAGGTAAAAATAATTGCCAATAATGACATTCCAAAACCGCCATTTGGCGTAACATCATTTACTGCTTGTGGCGTATTCAATGCTTGATATAAAAAGAAACCAGCTAAACCAGCCAATACCAAATTAAGGACAATCACTAAATTACCAATCTTCATTTGTAATTTTCGATTATTAAAAAGAAAAATATTTACTAATGCTGCTATACCACAAACAATGGCTAGTACCATTAAAATAGTATTGTCATTTACATCAAAATCTCCATCAGCAAATGGTTTTCCTAGACCTTTTCCACTTACATTCACAAATGCCACTGCCATCAACGCAAATGCCGCTGCTGACGCTAATAATAAATAAATAGACTGAATTCGTTGTATCATTATTTTTTTTGGTTTTTTACAATCAATTTTCAATTCATAAATTATTCAATAATTGATCCCTTATTGAATAGCAACAAATTTAAAAAAAAACTATCCGTTTGAGCGTATTTTGAATAAGTAAAATACAAATTGAATTGATAACTTGTTTTATCTGTATCATTAAATCGTTAATGTCTTTTATATCACTTGAAAGGTTAGTTATTAAACAAGGCTTATATTGTTGATGAGCAATTTGTTATCTTTGCAAAAAATATATAATACGTTAAAATAAATCAAAAAATGAAAAAAACACTCCTAATTCTATTACTCTTTTTAAGTGTTTCTTCTTTTACTTTTGCCCAAAAAAGTATTTTTATTCCATCAAGAGTTGGTGTTAGTGCTGGCATTTATAGCTCTAATATTGCCTTTGAACATAATTATGGATCTGGTTTAAATGATTTTTTATTCACTTCGGGCTATACATTCGGTCTTCAAGCCGATTGGCTCATCAAAAAAAATCACTCTATCAGTATCGAATTAGCGTACAGTAGTCAAGGGCAGAAACACGAAGATTGGAAAGTTCCAGATGACGCATATTATTATTTTCAGCGAACTATTCGATTAAATTATTTTCGATTGCCTATTTCTTATAAAAGGGTTTACTCTAAAAATCATGGCAAAATTAAGCTTTTTTATACCGCAGGAATATATCTTTCCATGCTTCAAGATGCCGAATTAACTTATACTCGGCGAGATGCTCTAGTTGATTTTGTGACAGCTATGACGGAGAAGAATGAATATGCAGACCAAATCACTCAGCCCGATCATTTTACAGATCTTTTCCAACCGATCGACGCAGGAATTGTTTTGAGTTGGGGTATTCAATATCGAATTGAAGAGAAAATAAAATTAACTTCGGCCGTTCGTTGGGAATTAGGAATGTTAGATATTAATGATAAAGATTGGCGTTTTCCTAGTAAGAACTTTGGATATAGAGGCTCTGTAAATTCTTTATTGGGAATAAAATTAGGCTTACTGTATGAATTATAATTGGATTTGTACGATGGCTAGTGATTTAGAGAAACCGCAGAAAATTTTAAAGAAGTAAAAAATAAAATTTGCCCTTATAGATTTTTAAAATCCATAAGGGCAAACTATTAAAAAACAAAAAATAATTTAATCCTCATCTTCATCAAACATAGAAGCCAATAAATCACGGAAAACTAACTTTTGTTCTACGATTTCTTTGCTCACAATTTGGAACTCTGCCAAACCATGCAAGGCCAATTCCATAAACAAATATTTCTCTGCTTTTGGTACTTTGATCGAGTTGACCAATTTTTCTAAGCCAGCGACTTGATTGAGTTTATTTTGATAATCCTTATCCGAACTATCATTTAATAAATCGACTGTTTGCCCCGAAGAAAACCACATTCTAATTGTGCCGTAAGGATCACGCTCGTTGCGTTTGACTTTTTCTGGATTAGGGAAATATTTTAAGAAACTTTCCTTAATCGTTTTGTTCATAATATTGATTGCGACTTGATAAGGCCCTTCTTGCTCGCCTTCATAAACCAATTCGACCTTTCCAGTAATCGCAGGAATAACGCCCCAAAAATCCGTAATTCTTGCAATTGTTGATTTTTCGCTATTGATAAACATTCGACGCTCGGCAGTACTAGCTAAGTTTTCCATACCCGAAATACTCAACCGAGCAGAAACACCCGATTTTTCATCAATATATTCTGATGCTCGTGCTGCAAACGAAATTTCTTCCAATAAAGTAGCCAGTAAATCTGGAATAACCACGCTTTGACGCTGGTTCGCTGCCAAATTCGCTTCTTGCTTTGTGATTGTTTTTGCAATATCAATCGTTTTTGGATAATGCGTTAGGATTTGGCTTTCAATTCTATCTTTTAGCGGTGTAATAATACTTCCTCGATTGGTATAATCTTCTGGATTTGCCGTGAAAATAAATTGAATATCTAAAGGCATTCTCAACTTAAATCCGCGAATTTGAATATCGCCTTCTTGCAAAATATTAAATAAAGAAACTTGAATTCTAGCTTGTAAATCTGGCAATTCATTTATCACAAAAATACTACGGTGTGAATGCGGAATTAAACCAAAATGAAGCACGCGCTCATCTGAGTAAGGTAGTTTCAAAGTTGCTGCTTTAATCGGATCAACATCGCCAATCAAATCCGCAACACTCACATCTGGCGTAGCCAATTTTTCAACATATCGTTCATCGCGATGAAGCCAGTGAATAGGTGTGTCATCTCCTTTCTCAGCAATCAAATCGCGTGCATAACGAGAAATCGGTTGCAAAGGATCATCATTGATTTCACTACCCGTCACAACAGGAATAAATTCATCTAACAAATGAACTAACAAACGTGCAATTCGTGTTTTAGCTTGTCCACGAAGCCCCAACATCAAAATATTATGTCGCGACAAAATCGCTCGTTCTATATCTGGAATAACCGTATCTTCAAAGCCAATCACGCCTTCAAATACTGTTTCTTTGTTTTTTAATTTATGAATAAGATTATCTCTTAGTTCTTCTTTGATTGATTTTGGTCTATATCCTGAAGCTTTCAACGCTCCTAATGTTTTTGCTTGACTCATATATATCTATGTATAAATATTATTTTCCAATTGAATTTGATTGAATACCTTTAAATAACAGCCAAACGAATATAATGTTTTTAAAAATAAATCAAGTAAAACGGATTATCTTGATTTTTATAAACTTTACTCAATAAGTTGAAAATAAAATAAGAATGCAGATGATACAAATTTCTCCATAGTTTGAAGAAATTTGTATCATCTGCATTCCTATTCTGTTATTTTGCGTAAGCAAAACAATCGTTTATTTAAAAAAATAAACCAATTTACAATACAATCATTTTTAATTTATCAATCACAAAATCCACTTCTTCTTTTGTATTATAATGAGAAAATGAAAAACGAACCGTTCTACGATCTTTAGGCGCGTTGATAGCAGCCAAAACATGAGAACCTTGTTCTGCGCCCGAACTACATGCACTTCCTCCGCTAGCACTCACTCCATAAATATCCAAGCTCATAATCATCATTTCAGTTCGATTATTGAGTGGAAAACAAACACTCAAAACAGTATAAAGTGTCTCACCATCATAATCGCCATTGAACTGAACATCTTGAAAATTAGCTTGTAATTGAGCCATCAAATAAGCTCGGGTTTCTGATATCTTAATGCGATAGGCTTCCATATTTGCGCAAGCTAACTCTAACGCTTTTGCCATTCCAATAATACCATAAGCATTTTCTGTACCGCCTCTCATATTACGTTCTTGCGCTCCACCATCAATAAATGGCTTGAGCATCGCATCTCCATTGATATAAATAAATCCAACTCCTTTCGGGCCATGAAACTTATGTGCTCCGCCAGAAATAAAATGAATAGGAACTTTATTTACATCAATAGGAAAATGCCCAATCGTTTGAACCGTATCCGAGTGATAATAAGCTTGATGAGTAGCACACAAATTCGAAATACGAGACATATCGCTCATCGTTCCAATTTCGTTATTGCCATGCATTAGAGAGACCAATGTTTTTAAAGAAGTATCTTGAAGCAATTCTTCTAAATGATCATAATCAATTCGACCTTTTTGATCAATATTTACAAATACTACTTTTACATTTTGATGATCCTCTACACTTTCAACGGTGTGTAAAATACAATGATGTTCTAGTGGAGAAGTAATTATTCGACGCACGCCTAAATCCCTTACAGCGCATTTAATCGCCATATTATTCGCTTCTGTACCACCCGAAGTGAAAAATACTTCGCCAATTGACGCACCTAAAGCTTCTGCGATTGTTTTGCGAGCAGCTTCTATTTTAGCTCTCATCGTTCGACCTTCACTATGAATAGAAGAAGGATTTCCAAAATGATTTGTCATCACTTCCGTCATGGTTTCAATAACTTCTGGACGGATCGGCGTAGTTGCTGCATTGTCAAAATATACACGCATAAGTTCTCTTTTTTACGATAAGGGGTCAAATTTATAATGACCTTTTTTATTGAATAGCTAATACAAAGTTCGTAAAAAAATAAGACTTAATAGCAAGGGAAATGAGTAGTAATTAAGCAGAAGTGACGAAATGTTAATGTGTCGCATTAACGTCACTTCTACTTTGTAATTATTTTCTAATCGCTTCAACAGGAACCATACGTGCAGCTAATACTGCAGGAATTAAACCCGCAATAATTCCTGTTGATATGGAAATACTCGCGCCTAAAATCATATTTCCGCGCGATAAGAAAAATTCAAAATCCATCGCACTCGTCGCGCCTAGTGCGGTTAGATAAACTAATCCCATACCTATGATTCCACCTATGAGACAGAGAATAATCGACTCTACCAGAAATTCGATCAAAATCATATAACTTTTCGCCCCCAATGCTTTTT
>CAKZLL010000402.1 GCA_937125475.1 uncultured Saprospiraceae bacterium
TAACGCGAAGCAAAGACGATATCAATGATATAACGTTCGATTTTTTCGTCCATATAAACCTTTCGGACGATGCTTCTCGCTTTCAAAATTTCCGCTGGCGTGACCACAGGTTTGATTTTTTCTGGTGGTGTTGCACTAATATTTTGGCGCATGATTTTGATTTCGTCTTCCTTATTTGGATAAGTGATTTTCACTTTTAACATAAATCTATCAACTTGCGCCTCTGGAAGCGGGTATGTTCCTTCTTGCTCAATCGGATTTTGTGTCGCTAAAACCAAGAACGGTTTTTGTAAAATAAAGGTATTTTCACCAATAGTCACTTGACGTTCTTGCATTGCCTCTAGCAAAGCAGATTGAACTTTGGCAGGCGCACGATTAATCTCATCCGCAAGTACAAAATTGGCGAAAATTGGTCCTCTTTTTACCGTAAAATCGTTTTTCGATGGATTATAAATCATCGTACCAACAATATCCGCAGGCAATAAATCTGGCGTGAACTGAATTCTACTAAATTTTCCGTCAATGGCTTTAGACAAGGTTTTGATCGCTAATGTTTTTGCCAAACCAGGCAGACCTTCCAATAAAACGTGTCCTCCTGCCAACAAACCGAGCATTAAACGGTCTATCATATGTTTTTGACCAACAATAGCCTTTGAAGTTTCCGCATTCAAACGTTCGATAAACGCGCTCTCGATATAGACTTCTTCGTTCAATGCTTGAATATCCACTGATGCATTCATGCTTATTTCAGTTGTTTATAAGTAATAAATAGCCTTTTTTGCTAAGTTGTGTTAAGGATTAGGCTTTACTTTTTTTATAATAAATGCTATTAATTTAGTTATTTAATGGCTTTTCTTTTACTAAAATCATTTATTTATCATTCAATAATATATATAAATAATTGACAAACAATAATTTAGCCATTTTCTATCACTCCAATTAAAAATGATAACCATTAAAGTAATTAAATGTTTTTTTTAAATCATTTGATTTAAGTTTCCAAACGAGGGCAAAGTTCGTTAATTTAAATTAAAAAAATAAAAGGAAATAATTAATTAATAAAATTTTATGAATTAATATTATCAGGTTTTGAATAATCCAATGGGTTAATAATCAATTCATTAATCACTAATGACCAAATGAATTCCTATCATTTTTCCTAGATTTTTGAGTGGTAAGAACCTTAAAATATAACGCAATTTAATCTATTTAATGCTGATTTGATAACCGTTCCAAAACCTCATTTCGATAACTTCGACTAATCGGAATCATCCGATCATTTATTTCAATATATTCATTTGTATAAGCAGTAATCTTTGAAAAATTGACAATATAAGAACGATGACAGCGAATAAAATCAGCGGTAGGCAATTGATCTTTAATACTTGAAATGTTTTCCCTTGTCAGAATCATCTTATCTGTTGTATGAATTTTCAGATAATCGCTCCAGCTTTCTATATATAAAATACTTTGAAAATTAACCTTGACCATTTTTCTATCAGAACGAACAAATAAAAACGGTTCAGCAAAAGAAGATATGATCGAAATAGCGGCAACTTGCTCAGTTTGAAAGTTATTGACCGCTTGTATTAATCGCTCTAGCGAAATGGGTTTCAATAAATAATCAACGGCTTGTAAGTCAAATCCATCTACCGCGTATTCGCGATAAGCCGTTGTAAAAATAATTTTGGTACGTTGACCGATTGCTTTGGCAAAAGACAATCCTGATATATCAGGCATATTAATGTCCAAAAATATCAAATCAACGGCTTCTTTATTTAAAATGGTAAAAGCCTCAATCGCATTTTTACAATTTCCCACGATTTCGATTGAATCTATTTTCTGTAAATGATATTCCAAAATATCTCTAGCCGTCGGTTCATCGTCTACAATAATCGCTTTATATTTTTTCATAAGCTTGAATTTTGGAAATGGACAACTCTACTTTAAATAAATTATTGGCTTGACTAATAACTAAATCGTGTTGATTTGGGTATAATAATTCTAATCGTTTCCGAATGTTTTCTAATCCAATTCTATTCGATGTGTCTTTTACCTTTTCTTTAAATGTATTTTGAATACTAAATTTTAAATTTCCTTCAAGGACAATTATTTGAATAGAAATCTTTAAAAAACCATCTAATATTTCGCCATGTTTAAAAGCATTTTCAACAAAAGGAATAAATAACATCGGTGGAATCTGAATAACTTCATTGATATTATCCATTTCAAATTTGACCTTCAATGTATCCCGAAATCGCATGGTTTCTAAATCTATATAATCTTGGATGTGTTTTAATTCTTCCGTTAAACGAACGCTTGGTTTTTGGATTTGATACAAAATGAAATCTAATAAACTCGATAATTTCAAAATCATTTCGGGCGTTTGTGCTGATTTTCTCAATGAAAACCCATAAATCGTATTCAGTGTATTAAAAAGAAAATGAGGATGAATTTGTTTTTTTAAGTATTTGAGTTCTTGATCTTTAAACTGTAATTGCGTGGTCAATATTTTATTTTCTAGGTCTTTATTCAATGCTCGTTGTTCAAGATTATACTTCAATAAGCTATAAAATCCCATTAATCCAACCACTAAATATACCAATATGACGGTAAAAAAAACATTTCTACTCATCAAGGGCAATTCCTCGACTGAGAAATTAGCGCGTAAAATCAAGCATAAAAATATTGAAATCAGCACTAAATAAATACTCAGCACCAAAGTATAAAAACTATATAATGCGAAAGACCAATACCTTTTTTTTAGTAAAAACTGAGGTAATAAAATCCTTGTTGTAAAATAAGTCGTGGCAATAGTAATCGGTAATAAAAAGGTAGAAAACCAGACCACATAACTCCAGTTTGTCGATTGGTAACTAAAAAAATAGGCATAAAAAAACCAAACACCTACCCAAAAAGATAGATGCCGCCACTGGTTTTTATATTTTACATTTTTTAAAAAAGTCATACTCGAAAGATGGGTATTTTTATTGTAATAATTGATCTTTTAAGATAAATAACTGGTTTAGCACCGCTTTTAGCCACATTTTACAACTGATCTTCTCTTTCTTGACAAATCAAGCATTAAAATGGTCAATCACCACATTTTTAATTTTTACAATTATCTTCCCCTTACATTTGAAACCGAAATCTATTTTTCATTTAAAAAAATAACTATGTCTGGAATTTTCAAATTAATCACTGACGGCGGACTTCTTTTCACATTACCAATGATCATTCTATTGGTACTTATTTTAGTACTTTTCACCAAGACAATCACCTCAAAAACTACTGTGGACAAAAACACAAAACTGATTGCTTCACTAAGTTTATTTACACTAGTTTGGGGCGTTTTAGGGCAAATCATCGGTTTAATGAACGCATTCAAAGTAATAGAAGAAGTCGGGCAAATCTCCCCTCAAATGTTGGCTGGCGGACTTCGAGTGAGTTCTATCACGACAATGCTCGGTTTGGCGGTATTTTTAATCGGTCGATTAAGTATCATTATTTTGCAATGGCGTGCCGAGTAGCCGACATATTCAATGAAAATTGAAAACTACTGCTCATAAAATGTCCAATATAAGCGATGATAAAACGTTCTAATTTTCTAAGAACTTTTGTAATTTTAAAAAAGAGGATTTACGGAATCTTTAGATATTTCGCAAATTTCTCTTTTTTTTGCAAAAGACAGTTTAATACAAAAATTAACAAGGAAATATGAAAGCGTTAATACAAATAAGTAGCTTATTACTGATACTGTGTTTTTCTTTTTTAGCGAAAGCACAAACCGATGATGAGCCCACAGATAAAAACTATAAACGAGCACCAGCCTATACAGCAATCAATGAATTAAGAAATGGTGTATTGGTCGTTTATTTAAGAACCGACCATCGAAAGATCACTACTTTGAAAAAACTGGTAAAAGATCATCCTAAGAGTAAACATTATAAAAAATTGCTTAATAGAGCTGTCAAAGAACAGATTGATTTGCAAGAGTCTACTATAAAAGCTTATGCCCTTCATTATGATTTTTCCAATGTTTTATTTATGCCTGATACCTGTGCTAAAAAACTGTATGCAGGAACATTGCACGGGATTTTTGTCAATGACCAATTAGAATTTGATGAAGAACTGAGCATAGGAGAAAATGAGCCATTTTTCGTTTCGTTTATTGGTACTCCAAGTACGGAAACAAGCACGGGAAAAAAATCTTTATTGATAGGAGATAGAACTGGAAAAGTATTACGATCACCATTTCCTTATGCCGTTCGAATGTATAGTATTGGAGATATTTTAGTTTCTAGATCAGATGCACACGTCATAGATCTTGTGGTCAAAAGACAACAAAGAAAATTGGCTAAATTTTACAATAAATTACTAACCAAGTTGGCAAAAGGAAAATTAACCGATATTGTACCGAAATATGACAAAGATGAAAAAAAGATAAAGCTTAAAAAACGTAGAAAACCTAGGAAAGTTGATAAAAATAGAGAGCACAATAAACTTTAAAATCATAAAATGAGGCAAATTACGCATTAAGCATTTTCAATATATTCAATGCGTAATTTGTTTCTAATTATCTTCTTATTTAAATTCCATTGTATATAATGCAACAGCTTTGATCTCTTTAGGAGAAAGCATTCCACTAAAGGCAACCATCGTCGGATTAACCTCAGAACCATTCTTGATCATATCAATACGACCATCTAAATCCAAAGTTGATTCCGCTAAGTTTTTAGCACCATTAATACCTCCAGAACCATCTGCCATGTGACAGGCAACACAGCTCATTTTATAAATTGCTTTTCCATTAACATCACTGACATCTCCAGCATCACTGACTTTTTTGTCTGTTGTTCCAGTCGTTCCGCTATTATCTCCGCTGCCGCCACAAGCCCAAATCAAGCTAATGATTGCCAAACCTAATATCCATTTTTTCATAATATTTCTTTTAAAAATTTATAAAATGAAGAATGATCAAAATCACCCTATTTTTCCTCCTCATAACTAATTTTCGCTTCTACTCATCTATTCAATTAGTGGTTTAAATCGCTAAATTATTTCGTTTATCGAACAAATGTAAAAGTATATCAGAAACTTTGGAAACTTTGAAAACTTTTAAACCATTTTTTGTTTCCTATGTTTATTCGACGTATTTTTGCAGCAAAATTAAATATCATTTTGCATTAAATGCAAAATAAGCGATGGAAAGTAATTGAAACACTTCTTTTTTCGCTAAAGTTTAAAGATCCATTCAAAAAATCAATCATTTTAGATGGAATGAATGTATAAAATACTAGATGGAAGTCAAAAACAAAATATTATTAAAAGCCGAGGAAATGTTCATGCAATATGGCATAAAAAGTGTCACAATGGATGACCTTTCTCGAACGTTGGGCATTTCCAAAAAAACATTGTATCAATACGTAGATAATAAAAAGGATTTAATTAATCAGATCATTTCTTTTTACCTGAATAGAGAAATGGAATTGACAAAATCTTTACGAGAAAAAGCAGCAGATGCGATTGAAGAATTAATTTTAATTAGTCGACATGTGAATAAAACATTGCAGTCAATTAATCCTGCGGCTATGTATGATTTACAAAAATATTATGCTAAGCAATTTGCTTTGATGCGCTCTTTCAACGATCAGTTTGTGTATAGCATCATAAAAGATAATCTCGAAAAAGGCGTAAAAGAAGGATTATATCGAGATAATTTCAATAGTTATATTATTGCAAAGTTTTATGTCGGAAGTTCTGATTTATTATTAGATCAAAAGGTTTTTCCTTTCGAAAAATACAAACGACCAGAGATCCATCAGGAAATTATTCTGTACCATCTTTATGCAATAGTGACTGAAGAAGGTAGAAAAAGGCTAGAACAATATTTAGATCAAAAAGAAAAATAATGGTGTTTTTATAAAAGAAAGACCATTCATTAGATAATTTGTTTTCATTTAAATAATAAA
>CAKZLL010000403.1 GCA_937125475.1 uncultured Saprospiraceae bacterium
ACTAATAATTTGAACAATAACTCACCTGATGACTACCTTTTAAAATAATTAATGCGAAAAACAGAATTACACCCAAATTATCTTTCAAATAACGAATAGGATTTAAAAAATCGTGAAAAAAATGAGAAAAAGTCAATCGTTTATCATAATTGACTTTTTCTTTCCATAATGGGAAGTGATTATTCTTTAAATGTCATAAAGTAACAAAGGTTAAAATATTAAATAGGAAGAATACCTATTTTACACAATAATATGATTTCAATAGACATTATAGATTGTAGTTCAAATTTCTAGAGGTATTGCTATCTCTTATTTTTTTAAATACTCTTTATTGAACAATAATAATACAGTATTAGCAATGTACCCTACAAAAAAAAAGATCAAAAAGATATTAATTTGATAAACATAAAATAATAATTAGTTTAGCTGTTGATATTTATATTTTATTGGAGGAGTAGAGCTAGAATTATTACTTGTATTTAATAAACTATAATATAACTTTTAACATACAAAATTAAATGGATAAATTTCTGTGTTCAGAAATTTGAAAGGTCTTTAAAATTCGACTTCACAACGAACAATTATGAAAAAATTAATAACACTTCTTTTGATGTCGTGGATAACAACATCTACTTTTGCACAATCTGGTAATTATTTATCAGGACTTCATTTTGGTTTAAACACTACACTAGGTGGTTCAGCTCTTTTTTATGAGCATAATTATGGGAGTACTGATTTATATAGTCATAAATTTACGCCTTCTTTTTCGGGATGGATAAGTGTAGGGGTTTCTATTAATGATATGCATGAATTTCAATTGGAATTTTTGTATAGCTTTCAAGGGCAACGTTGGAGTGATGTCCATGAGCCTAATCCTGCAGTATTAGGAAAAAGAATACAATTGCAATACCTTAAAATTCCATTGGTTTATTAGTATAAAACTTCTTTAGATCCTTATAATACTGCTGCTATGTCTCATTATTTTGTGGGAGGTATCTATTCAGGCTATTTGCAAGGTGCAAGCGTGAAATACACAGTAGATGGAACTGAAATTACTTTTTTAGAAGGGGCTGAAGGAGACAATACCTTTGAGCTTATAGAACCAGCAGATCATAAAGATCTATTCATCAAATATGATTTCGGAATGGTATTAGGCTATGGAATGGAATTGCCTTTGGAAAATAATTTATCTTTTACAGCAGAAATTCGTTCTGAAACTGGTTTTACGGATATTAATGAATTAGGATGGCGTTTCCCAAGTACAAGTAAAGGTTATCGACCTACTTTTAATACTGTTTTAGGAGTGAAAGTAGGAATTGTTTATAATTTGTTCCTATAGAAAAGAAAAGGTTTCTTAGAATAGAAAATAGCTAAAGTGAATTAGTCACTTTAGCTATTTTTTTAGTATAGGATTGAATTATCACAAAATCATTTTAAAATAAAATCTGCTACTAATCTAGATATGGATTAATATAAGTTTATGTTTAATAATTTGATGAGATTAGCTACAATATCATACCAATAATCGACCTAAAAATGCGTATAACTATCAAGAAATGAAGCAATTACTTTTGTGATTGTTTAGCTCTAAAATAAAAAAGAGTTGTTTTGAATTAGACTTTATTCTAATGCAAAACAACTCTTTTTGAATGATTATATAATTATAAGAAGGCAATTATTTCCTTTTTCCTTCTTTATAGGTTATTAATTTAGCGTCTGGAAAACGAGGTTTAATAACTGTTTTTAAGTAATTGGCAGCACCTTCCTTATTAGGAAAAGAGCCAATCATATACGAAAATGCTACTCCTGTATCATCAAAAAATACCTTACCATAACTTCTGAAAATTTCATGACTATTAGGTAATTCATTTTCTTTAGTAAATAATTCTACTTTGTACCCAGTATAAGTCCTTGAAACCAATGTTGCTTTTCCTCTTCTAGTAATAATTTTTTTATCACCATTATAATCAACGTCAACAGGTTGCGAAAGTGTTCCTCCACTAGGAATTGTACTTATTGGTTCACGAGAAATTGAGATACCACCATTTGCTTCTTTTATATCTGCATTTAGTTCTTCCAGTTGAACTCTCAATGGTTTATTATCATCAACATCACAAATCTTAGTGACTGTTTCAGATTGTACTTTTACTTGATTGCCCAAAGCATTTGACCCAAATTGAGTATCTTCGTTATTAGCGGGTTGTTCTCCTCTTTGACGAGGAATTACTATACCTGGTGCATCTGCCATATTATTAGTAGTAGGTTCATCTTGCTTTTTAGGAATTACAATTTTTGGTTTCATAGAAGGCATAATTGTAGGTTTTGTTGCAACAATTACTTCTTCTGGTTTATTTTCTCTCTTAGGAATAACAATATTAGGTTGTAAGTCGCCTTTCTTTCTTCCAATAGCAAGAATATTTTGCTGTATTTCAGATTGAACAATATTAGAAACTGATTTTTTAAATTGTTGATTTTCTCCTATTTGATCACGAAGCCAAAAAATAGCCCTTCTGTTTTTTGAATGCTGTGTCTCTCCACAATCTACACCATCTACACAGTGATTAATCAATTTTTTCTCACCATATCCCTTCACAACTAAATCATCAGAAGAAATACCTTTCGACATTAAATATTCTGCGATTACTTCACCTCTATCATTAGATAATATCAAATTATCCTCCGCACTTCCTCTTGCATCAGTATGAAGTTCTAGTTCACCAAGAATACTTGAATTATCTCTCAAAACTCTTGCTAGTTCATCCAAAGCTCTCATTGTATTAGCTGTCAAATCAGTGGACTTACCTTCAAATTTTATATCTGAAATTACAATTCTATCACCAATATTTGTAGGGCGAAGCATCATATTAAGATTAGCAATTGAATTAATTTCTTGTGCTCCGAACGGCGTTAACATGTTTAAGCCTTCGACACAAGCAATACAGCCATCCATCCCAATTTTTGCATGAACTCTTTTGATCAAAAAACCTTCTTTACGAAGCATAATAATATATTCATTACCATGTTTAAAATTGACTGAAAATTTATTTTGAGGATGTTTCTTTAATTTTAAAATTTCTTTCTGTGTTGTTAAGTTATATACATCAATATCAACACCAGTTAATGCTTGACGACTACTAGTTAAAAGATGATGTTTATTGATTGATATGTGACATAGATAATTTGGAGAGTTGATAGACTTTGTTGCTAAGCCAATTTCATTTTTATTGCCAGTGTTTTGTGCGAAAACAATACTTAAACTCGCAAAATAGAGTAAAAAAGTGTATAATATTTTCATTTTTAATTTTCTTTAATATGTGATTAGCGTTAATATTGTGGTTGTGTTAATACATTTGTAATATGTCACCAAAAATAGTACCATACTATTTTTTAAATTGCTGTATTTTAGTCATTTTTTATCGAAATAAGCATTTTAACATAATTTGCCCTCTTTTTTAAAGAAAAGTGTTTAAGTAGCCGTCAATTACCTTTTTATTTGATTATAAATGAGTTATCAATGAGATAAAAAACTAAATTGAAAGAAATTTTCTATATGGACTTTAAATTTATTTTTATATAGTTGTTTATTTTGACTAATGGTTTTATATTTTTTTATAGTAAAAATACTATCACATATAAGGGGAAAAGCATTTTGAAAAATGTGACATAAAATAGATGCGAAAATAGATGTAAACAAGGAAGTAAAAGCAATTGGTATAGTATTTTATTATATATTTATTCTCTTTTTTATTTCTGTGATCTATGCATTAATTATTAAATAAATAAAATCGAAAATGAAAGAACAGGTAAAGTGTATTTTAATTCTATTGATTAGTTTAATGACGGCTTGTACTCCTAGTCAGAAATCAGGAGGAAAGGAGGCTACTAAGGAAGATATTTTTAATAAATTGAGTTCAATTTCTCTTGGATCTATTTCAAAGTATGAGAAGCTGAAATTGCCAAAAGCTAAAATTCGTGCTTTTTTTAGTGCAAAATTTGCAGAAAGCAATGATTTTAAAAACTTTAAAGTTCTCACTAAGAATGAAATTGATTATTATTTAGTAGCATCGGGAATGCGTGAGGATAAAAATACACAATTTGCGGTCGAATTAGAGCAAAAACAAGATAATTTAATTCTTCAAGATTTTGATAAACTATATTATTCTTGCATTGGAGAATATTGTAAGGAGTGTAGTTTTAGGTTTGATGACAAAGGAACAATTAATGGTTGCTCTTGTGAAACCCTCACTGAAGAACCGCCTCAAGGGAGAACCGCTTGCGAGCATTCAATTGGGATTAAATCTTTAGAAAAAGATTAAATATGTGACTAACAGAATTATTAGGGAAATGAAATAATGATTAGGAACGAATCTATAGAGTTCCTAATCATTTAAGATTTATTTTTTAGAATCAATTAACTGTAATTCTTCAATATAAGTTTTATAAATGGCTAAATCTTCTTTTTTACCATTACCCCAATTCGGCTTTAGCCCGCGTTTAATTCGGTAATAGTCAGCTACGATATCTGCTTGTTGTTCTAAGTTAAAAGCATCAAAACCAATGTTTTGTTGTGCTTTTAATGCTTCGACACCGCCATAATTATAACCTGCCTGTGTTCGTTGCGCTCGTAAAGCTCTAGGAATATATATTGCTCCGAGCCGCTCATATTGCCAAACATGCATAAGTTCGTGAATAAGAATCGAAGAAGATATTTTCCCCCAGCTATTAATGGTATGAAAACTTACATAAGCGATTTTTTGAGATTTACAGGCAATATAAGCCTTTTCATCTAATCGAATTAATTCGTAATCAATCGTTTCTCCAAAAATTGATAGACCTAATTCCATTTCTTTTTCGGTGAGTGGTCGGGTATTAAATTTGACAATAGAAGACGCTGATTCATAAATTTCAGTAATGCAAGTGCATTCAAAGAAATAGATGCTCAATAAGAAAAACCAATTTTCTCCATCTTTATTCTTAGGAAAATTATGAAAAGCAATTAAGTGTTTGAAAAGCCGCTTGAAGCGTTCAGGCAAAATGCCGACTAGCCAGACAAAGCGTTCTTCAATACCCATATATTTATTGGATAACTGTTTGAAAAAACGTTTGCTTGAAGCATTGGAAATCCCTGATGTTGTTTCTGTTGCTGCTTTCATAAACTTTAGTTTTAAGAGAATTGGAGACTATATAATTTCCATTGATAACTTATTTTAATAATTGTATAAACCTAGATATTCGCTTTTTTACTTCTTCCTCAATTATTCCATCATCTTCTAACCAAGTTTGGACATCACCTAAATATTCCATTCCTAAATAGGCGGCACTATCTCTAAATGGTATTTCAAATCCTTCTAATTTGGCATCATCTGATCCACAATAAAGCATCGCCATTTTTTTTCCACGCAATTTTCGACCAGTTGTTTTATCAATTTTTAAGCAATCAGAGATTCGATCAAAAAACACTTTCATTAAT
>CAKZLL010000404.1 GCA_937125475.1 uncultured Saprospiraceae bacterium
AAATGAAGGTGATTCTGGACAGGAACATCCTCATTTAATGGGTTTTAAAACAGATAAAAACTCTAATACACTGATAATAACTTACCCTAGTCGTTGTTTAGGGCAATATTCTTATGAAGCGCTTATTGAGTTAGATTTTTAGTTTTATTCATAATAGTATCAAATACTAAATCATCATTGATCAGTGGGGGATTCCTCATATTTATGCGCAAAACAAAAGAGGTTTATTTTTCGCACAGAGCTTTCAAACTACAAAAGATAGATTATTCCAATCTATCCTTGAAAACACTCATAATACGCAAATGATTCATTAATTCATGTAGAAATATCTACGCAAATTAATGAATCATTTGTTGCATTATTACCAATGGAGAGAAAAAATTTAATATGCGGCTACTACACCATCTGCAAATTTAGTACCTTTTGCATCTGGAAACCTTGAAACTACTACTTTTGCAAGAAAATCTTCTAAAGCTTTTTTAGTTTTAAAATCACCTAGATAATACACCGTTTTATTTGCTTCTTTGACGAAAGTCAAGCCACCAAAAGTTTTAAACAACTCATCATCCAATTCTAATGACTTATTATAAACAGTCATTAATTCGATTTTATAACCTGTATAATATTGCTGTACAACTTTCGGTCTTCTTACAAATTCAACTTTACTTTGATCAATTGGCCTACGTTCTCCAAAAATCTGATCGGTTCTTTCTGCTTCGATCACTTCGTCAAAAGCACCTTTTTTTACTGCTTTTTTCGCGGCAACTGTTCCTCCTTTCGTAGTAATACCTGATATACTATTACTATCCTCTGATGATGCAACTGCATTAGAATCAACAACTGTCGTAGTCGCAAAACCTAAAATACCATCATCGTCTTCTTCCTCTTCCGCAGATTCAATGAATTTTTTTCTTAATAAATCTAATACTTTATCTAAATTCTGTTGTTCATTCGCATCAAAACCACCAACTTCCACTTCCGCAATTGTATTTTCGTCGCTTGTATCCGTCGCGACTACAATATTTGGATTGTTGATTTTCAAATCCTCTTCTTTGACTTCAACCCATTCAATTTCATCTATTAACCTAGCAACTTCAATTGTTACTTCTTCAATAGGCTGATCAATTGTGGTGGTTTTCTTTTTTACCTTTTTAGGCTTTTTAACCACTGGTTCTGTTTTCTGAATAGGCTTTGGCGCAACAGTTGGCTCGGCTTCTTTTTCAATAGCCTTAACTTCTTCAATTATTGGCTCTGTTTTATCCTCAGCAAGAGGCGTGACTTGTTCTGTATCATTTTTTGTTATTGGCTGATCTTCTTTGTTATTTTCGAAATTTGAACAAGCATTCACCAATAATAAAACGAATAAAAGCGTTAAAAATCTCATATGTATTAGATAGTTGTGTATTTGTTATAGGTAATTAAAGTGCAAATACCATTCCTTTGTCAAAGAATAGTGAAATAAATTTTGGAGTCTTTGCTATGATATGATGTTTTTTTATAAATTGAGACAGGATTGACTAAAATAATTTTCACTGTAAAGGAATTTTCTTTCTTTTAAAAAAATAAAACACCAGAATTAACGCGCTAATCATCAAACCAAACCAACCGACTTCATCAATAGATTTGCGAAAAGCCCAGTAAGATAATACAATAAAAACACTCCAAATCAAATACAACGGAAAACTAAAACCTTGATAATACAACTCATCATTTCTATCAAAAGAATATGTTTCTAACCAACGCAGGGGCAAGGAAATAAATATATAACCAATAAAGTAAAAACAATAAATTTGAATAGGAATAA
Source organism: uncultured Saprospiraceae bacterium (assembly GCA_937125475.1). GTDB lineage: Bacteria > Bacteroidota > Bacteroidia > Chitinophagales > Saprospiraceae > CAKZLL01. The sequence goes on from CAKZLL010000404.1 coordinate 1,805, forward strand.
GCCCCCAAACCAATAAAAATGCATTTGAATTATCCCAAGACCAATAGCCCGCATTTTGCCCAATCGGATCTAAAAGCAATGTAAATAATACGATACTACAACCATCTAATAAAAGGGTAAATACGAGTTTTTTTGATTTCTTTTTGGTATAAAAACGACTTATCGCAAAAGTAGCAAGTGAATAAATTGGAAAAATTAATATTAGCCAATTAATCCCAATCACTAAAGGTAAATCGCCCCAAAATGTTGTTGCGCCTTCATCGTGCGAAAATAAACCTAAGGCTAAAAATAACTTTTCGCCTAATAAAAAAATGATCAGCCAATAGAATAAATAAGCGAATGCCCTTTTATAATTAAGCAATTTTGAAAGCGATAAATAAATTGCAATAACGATTAAAATCGAAGAAAAAAGGGAGATTTGGCTATTTTCTTCAAAAATAGGCTGTGGAATTTTTTGAAGATTAAACAAGACGTAGTTAAGCACGCCAACAATATAAATCAACCAAATGATTATTGTTTTTTTTGAAAATTGTTGGTCTTTGATCTGTTTCATTTTGTCAAAAACATTATAAAGTTCTATTGTTTTCAGTTATTTTTGGTTATACATTTTTTATTAATAAAAAATATCAATACGCCCATGAAAGCAAAAATAATCAAAATTTCCACCTGTGTTGCTCTTTTGGCTTTTTTTTTATACAATACTAGCCAATTTGAGAAAGAGGCTCATCAACAAGAAGTCGATGATCCTGGTTATTTTTGTAAAGCGAAGGCTCATGAAATTTACGGAGAATATAATTTTGAGAAACGTACTTTGTCCTTACAACAAAGACATATCAGATCGTTTCCAAAGTATCATTTTGAGAAAATACGTTGTGTTAGAACTTTAAATTTAAATAACAATTCCTTTACAAAAATCCCTAAAACGAACTTAGAAGGGTTAGAAATACTAAGTATGGTCTATAATAAGGTAAAGAAGTTAGACTGGACGCGTTTCCCCGAAAGTAAAGCCTTAAAAAAACTCTACCTTTCTCACAATAGAATTAAAACGATCAATTTAAATGGCTTTTATGACCTTAATTTGTTAGATGTTTCGAACAATAGAATTTCTAGAATTAAACGAATCACTAAAACCAGCATTCAAAATATCAAATTAACACATAATACTTTAAAGCTTTTTCCGTATCAATTCAAGAATATTCAAAACCTGAATACGCTCGACCTTTCGAACAATAAACTATATACTATTGTGAATAATGACGCTAATGATTTAGCTCAATTTAAATATCTACAAAAACTCTCTTTAGAAAATAATGCATTACTCGAATTCCCAACAGCTTTAGGTAAAATGCCTCAACTCGAAATATTAGAATTAGATAAAAATGAAATAACAGGCACAGTAAAAATCAAAGGTTTCAACACATTAAAAGAACTCAAGTTATACAACCAAAATGCAACGAGTTTTGTCATAGAAGCGAATAGTGCTAAGAATTTAAAAAAAATCTCTTTAGTAAATAATCAGATCTCAACATTTAATATCAAAGCTCCTTTACCTAAATGTCTGGATCTTACGCTGTATTCCAATGCAATCTCGGTACTTCCTAAGTCTATTTTTCAGTTAACAAATTTGGAGAACTTAGATCTTTCTAAAAATATTTTTAAGGCGATTCCTAATTTAAAAGCATTCAAACACCTCAAAAAATTAACTTTCGATGATAATAATTTTACTTCATTAGAAGGCGCTGAATTACCAACTAGCTTAGAAAGACTAGATTTGAGTAATAGTTATCGATTAAAAGATATTCCTTTATCGGTTCTTAAAAGTTTACCAAATCTCAAAAAATTAATCCTTTATCATCCAATTTCTATGTCTGATAATGAAATTTCAAAAATTAAATCCTATTGCGAGCAACGTCAACCTAAAATCAAGCTTGTTTTATAAAATATCCATTAAATAAAAACATATATTTATGAATACCAAAATACTTAAAATATCTGCCTGCATTGCTGGTTTAGCTCTTTTCTTATATATCACCAATCAATTTGAAACACCAATAACAGAGCCAATAACAAAGGAATTAAAGCCAGTTCCAATACAATTAGTAGACGAACCAGTAAAGTCTTTTACATCAATTATTTATCAAAACTGTGAAGATTTTAGTAAGAATAAAATACCCTCTAATTGCTTTTTGGGCGAAACCAATCAAAAGCTATATCAAAGAGGAATATACCAATCAAAAAATAGTAGCCTTTCGCTAAAAAATAGAAATTTATTTTTGCTGCCCAATCATTTCTTCAATGAAACGAATAGCTTCTGTGTCAAACACTTATACTTACAAGAAAATGGTTTTCAGGCATTCCCTATGACAATTCATAACTTAAAAGAATTAGAAACTTTAGATATTTCTTCTAATAAAATTAAATACTTGGAAGGGTTTTCTTTTAGTCAAAATAAAATATTGAAAGAATTAAATGCTAATAATAATGAAATCCGAACAATCAATCTAAGTGGTTTCCAAGCACTTAAAAATCTTTCTCTTACTGACAATCTAATCAATAAAATTGAACCTATTACAAAAGCAAGTAATATCCAATCAATTGATCTGAGTAATAATCAATTAACAGTATTTCCTTATCAATTAAAAGATATTAAAAACCTAACTCGGCTTGATCTTTCGAACAATCAACTATGCTTCATGAAGAAGAATAATAATTTTTTTTCTTTAAGAGAGCTTCAATTACCAGCTAGTTTAGAGCAATTAGATTTGGGTAATAATAGAGAATTAAAGGATATTCCGCTAACATTCTTCGATCAATTGCCCAATTTAAAAAGATTAACGCTTTATCCTTGTGCCATTCCTAAAGACAGAATCCAAATTATTCGGGCTTATTTAGAAGAAAAAAATTCAAATATTAGGCTTTTTTTATAAAAAAACTGATCAATAAACGTTTTCATTTTGTCGAAAACATTATAAAATTTAATAGTTTTCCGTTACTTTTGATGATAAGTTTTTGACATCATTTTTATAAAAAATACATTCCCATGCAAACAAAGGCAATTAAAATCTCGATTTGTGTCGCTCTTTTAGTGCTTTTTTTATTTGTCACTGAACGGTATGAATATCAAGTTCATGGAGATCAAATTCAAGAATCTAAATGTGTCAATTACTTTACAAGAACTAGAATTCCTTCTAATTACTTTTTTAATAAAAGAAATAATAAAAATTCTTATGGTAATTATAATTTTCAAGAACATTCCCTTTTTCTAGGCGGCAAAACCTTGTTTAATCTTCCGCCTAACTATTTTAAAAAAGCATCTTGTGTCAAATCTTTGAAGCTTAATTCTAATAATTTTGTCAATATTCCTGCCACGCTCCAAGACTTAGAAGGTTTAGAAATATTGACGATGGCTCATAATAAAGTAGTCAAATTGAAAGGTTCTCTTTTCAGTAAAAATATAAATTTAAAAGAACTTGATTTGAATAGTAATGAAATAAAAACCATTGATTTAAATGGCTTTCCAAACCTCCATATATTAAACCTTTCAGGCAATAACATTACCAATATTAAACCAATTCAACAAGCAAATATTAAAAAAATAATATTATTCAATAATGAATTAAATGACTTTCCTTATGAACTAAAAGGCATCTCCAACTTAAATAGTCTTGATCTTTCTTATAATAGTTTTGATACTATTTCTAATAATTTAACAAATGATCTATCTAAGTTTAACGCACTCATTTCCATTGACTTAAAAGGAAATCAATTAACTGATTTTCCAACTGCTTTAGGTCAAATGCCTAAGCTCGAACAAATCGAATTAAAAAATAATAAAATCTCAGGCGAGCTGATTCTTTCAGGATTCAATGCACTAAAAGATCTATCTCTTCAACAACAATTTATAAATAGCTTCATAATAGAATCGAATAGCCTTCAAAATTTGAATAATATCCAGTTTTCAGGTAATGAAATTTCAGAATTTGAAATAAAAAGTACCTTAATTAATTGCTCGTTATTGGATTTAAGTACAAATGAGATCAAAGTTATTCCTCCTTCAATTACCCTACTAAAAAACTTAGAAGAGCTCAATCTTTCTAATAATAAACTTACAGAAATCCCTAATTTAGAAGAACTTGCTCAACTCAAAAAATTGTCTTTATATAGCAATAATTTGACAACATTGAAAGATGTTAAATTACCCGCTAGTTTAGAAGAATTAGATCTGAGCAATAATTTTAACTTAGAAAACTTTCCGATTTCTCTCCTTAAAGATTTACCTAATCTAAAAAAATTAGATCTTAGCTTATCTTCCATTCCTTCTGATCAGCGATTGCAAATTGAAGGTTTTGCTAAGATGTATAATTTCGATATTCAAGTAGTTTTTTAAGATTAAGAATATTTATACTTTTTAAAGAAATCCCAAATCACTACGCCCGTACAAACAGAAACATTGAGGGAGTGTTTTGTACCTAATTGTGGTACTTCAATGCAATAATCTAGTACTTGCATTACTTCGTTGCTCACTCCTTTTACTTCATTTCCTAATACAATAGCGTATTTTTTATTCGTATCAACTTCAAAATTTTGCAACATAATGCTTTCGTCTGCTTGCTCTATGCCTACAATAATATAGTCATCAGCTTTCAGTTGTTCAATTACCTTTACAGTCGATTTGTGATGTTCCCAATCGACAGATTCCGTCGCACCAATCGCGGTTTTGAGGATTTCTCGATGTGGCGGTTTCGCAGTAATTCCGCACAAATACATTTTTTCTACAGCAAAAGCATCCGATGTTCTAAAAACAGAACCTACATTCAACGCGCTTCTAATGTTATCTAAAATAACAACAATCGGCGTTTTAGGTAATTCTTTGAATTCTTGATTAGAGATTCTATTGAGTTCTTTTAACGATAATTTTTTCATTCTTCCTTTTTAAATCACTCTATTTGATGATGCTTATTACTTTAGGGAACGTGCAAAAAATAATCTCCCCATCTTGCTATGAATTTTACTTTTTACTGCGTTGCCTTTTTCTTGCATAGCTCGCTATGCCGCGTAAAAAGCGCCTTGTAAAAAATAAAATTCATTACGCAATCTTGGGTAGGTTATTTATTTCCTTGTCCCTTAATAAAAAATTAAACTCTTTCGCGCTTCTTTTTTTTTATACAAAAGAGTTTTCAAAAGTATAACTTTATAGTAGAATAAATAAGTAAAATTGGAATTAAGTCGCTTTCCTATTTGTTCTCTCAACTTAATGATCAGAATAATTAAATAAACCGACTATGGTTTTCTCTTAATTTTGAACAAGTTCTTTGCAAAAGCTTAAAATCTTTCTAATTTCGGGCTTTTGTCTAGCTCCATCAAAAAATTATTTTCAAATAAACATTAGACTTTATTCTAAAATGGTTTTGTATTGAATAGGAATTCAGATTTTGAAACTAATCAAGGC
>CAKZLL010000405.1 GCA_937125475.1 uncultured Saprospiraceae bacterium
AAAACTTAATAACCTTCTAGTTGACAATGCAAAAAAGAATGATCTGATTTTACAAATCATAGATACAGATGATTTGCAAAATAATGATGCTTCCTTTTTTAATTACCTTGCTCCATTAAGAAAAGAGATCTTACAAGTCAATTATTTACAAGACTTTAAAGATATTAATGCCAACCCAACCAAATCTAATAAAACTGAAATTTTATACCAAAATGGGCCTAAAATTTCAACTCACTATAGTCATTTAGCAGAAGTGTATGGTACGCCTTTCTTTGCAATTCAAGGGGTGTTTTATCAATCAGATAATCAAACCAATAACAAAACTGCTATTTCTACTAAAAAGCTACTCCCAAAAATAGCCTCAGATCAAGAGATGTTGTATTATACAGTGATAGCGGATGTTTCCAAATCACAGATCGTTTATAGAGAATACCGAAAAGTAGGTGCTGATGCTTCAGAAGCAAACCTGAACAGTATCATCTACGATAGTTTTAAAATCATAGCTAATTGAGACAAAAAATCTACATATATTTAATCACTTTAATTTGCCTATTGATAGCCAATACTACTTTTGCACAAAGAGTTCCAGGCTATCAAGGTAAACGATTAATCCTAAAGGTTGATCCGTTTGCTCCGCTTTACCAAAAAGGTATTATTGTTGGTTTTGATTATGTAGTAATGCGCCGAATGGCTTTTTCTTTTACTTATAATCGAGCTGTCAGAAATTATACACAACGAATCGCTAATTATAAACAAGCTTTTGGTAATTTCCCTGAGGAAAAAGGGCAAATTTCGGATAATCAAGTCGGTGTTGAAATCCAATTTTATCCCAATAAATCTATTCCTGCTCCTCAAGGTACTTATGTTTTCACCAATTATTATCAAGGCATTGCTAAGGCTTCTGGACATACTTTTGACCCAAGAGATGGCGATTTTTTGCAGCCTTATACCATTGAAAACCTAAGAACAGGAACGCTTTCGGCTGGCGTTGGAAACAAATCAATCGCTTGGGATATTGTGGTTTTGGAATTTGATTTTGCCTTAACTTTAGGTTTTTTGCGAATTCCAGAAGACACCCCAGAACTTGTTTCTAATAGTTTTCAAAGCTTTACAGATCGATATGGGCCTAATATTTATAGCTTCGGAGAGCTAAGTGGTAATGGAGGAATGGGCATGACAGGGCATCTCAAAATTGGTTTTTTATTATTTTAAAATCATTGAAGTATTATCAAAATAAAAAGGCAGAAAATCATAATTGATTTTCTGCCTTTTTATTTGAGTAAATGAATAATTAATTGAATTATTGTTTTTTCCACTTGATTGTACAACCTATTGCTTTAGCCGTAGTTTTCGTTACTGGCTTTCCTGCCAATAATTCATCAATCGCATTTTCTAGGTATTTAACTTTTACTCGATCTGGCTCTGTATTATCATCAATTGCACCAATAAATTGAACAATTTTTTTATCCCCTTTTCTTTCTAATAAGAAAATATGAGGTGTTTTCCTTGCTCCAAAAGCCGTTGCAATATCCTGTGAATCATCACGTAAATAAGCAAAAGGAAATTTCTTATCATTTGCTCTTACTGTCATTTCGCTAAATGAATCCGAAGGTTTTCTTTTAATATCATTCGGATTAATTGCAATAACAGGATAGCCTTTTGATGCATATTTTTTATGCAAATCAATCAAGCGATCTTCATAAGCCACAGAATATGGACAACTATTACAAGTAAATGTTACGATATAGCCTTTAGCCTTTTCGTAGCTTTTCAGGCTCACCATTTTTCCTGTTTGACTCAATGCACTATTGGCATTTTTCAAATTAAAATCAGCCACAGCATCACCAATACCATAACCTGCCGTCGAGGTTGTAGAAGAAGATTTAAAGCTAAAAAAGCCAATCGCACCAACTACGACACAAAACAATAAAGTTCTCATTATCATCAAGTTTTAAAAATTAAAAAAACATAACCATCAAAACACCAACTTAGGAATTATCAACTAAATAACACGCTAACTTAGGCATTCTCAACTTTCAATTATCAACTATTTAAGGTATGGAATTATTTTCTTTTTTAATTCTTCATAGTTATCAAACGCTCCTGCGTAGAAATCGTTGATATTAGCATTTGATTTTACAAAAATTGTCGCAGGAATGTCTCCTTCCCAACTCTTTTTCACTTTTGTAATCCATTCATCTTGCGATAAATTTTTCTCATCCAATAACATTACCTCAGATCTAACTTGCTTTTTTCTAACAAAAGTCGTTACTTTCGTTTCTCTTAATTTCGGTCGATCCAAACTCACAAACAAAACCTTAACGTTTTGGTCGTCAAATTCGTCTTGTAATTTATCAAAGTAAGGCATTTCAGCAACACAAGGCTTGCACCAAGTCGCCCAAAAATTACAAACAATCAGTTGATCTCCTGATTTATCTAAAATAGATTGTAATTCTGAAAAAGAAATCGCTTCAACGGTTTTTCCTTTCGCGCCTTTTAGTTTTTTAATATCTGCGTCCGACCATTCTCCATCGCCAATAGGACCTGCATGAGGAACAGCTAATGCAGAATTATCATCAGCATCAGAAGAAGCTTCAGTACTATCATTTTGGCAAGAAACTGCCGTAAAAGTGCTAATAATTAGAATACATACTTTAAAAAATTTCATAAGTGCTAAGTATTTTTTTCGTTTTTTTAAATGACTAATTAATTGAGTTTTTGAATTCATGGTCTTTGAAATAGATTAAATAAGCTTTGCATTAGCAATGCCTAAAGTGTGAACAGAAGCATTTTATATAAATAAAAATAAACAAAAAATGTCTTTTAATATAAAGACACGTCTTAAAGGTGTTTTGTCACGAAAATATCTTTACTCACGTATATTTACTTTAAAGACGTTAATTGATAATCAATTAGTTGCATAGAGATAAAACAGATCAATCACTTTCCCCAAAATTAACATTTAACAAAACTAATCATGAAGCCATACATTATATTTATCTTATTTATTTCATTTTTTTGTGGAATTACCAAAGCACAATCCCCACAATTTGTTATTCAACGGGGACACATTGCACCAATCACTGATGCTATTTTTAGCGCCAAGCAAAACCTACTCATTACGACTAGTTTTGATAAATCTATTAAAGTATGGCAAGCGCAATCGGGTAAAGAATTACGAACATTCCCAAATGTCATGCAAGGTTTTTCTCAAATTCGCTTGGCATTATTACCTGATGGTCAATCGTTTATTGCGTTGACAGGCAATAGTGAACTTACTTTATTTGATGCAATCAATAGTACAAAAAACATCATTCAAGAAAATAACAGCAATAAAATAACCCAAATTCAAGCTCATCCTACTCAACCCCATTTAGCCATTGGTTATCAAGATGGTCATTTAGAAATTATTAATTATAAAAATCAGACCAGTGTTCAGAGTTGGCATATCGGTGAAGAAGAAATTGCAAAGATTCAATATTCAACTAATGGACAATATTTGATGGCTAGAAGCAAAGATCAGCAGTTTTTTGCTTGGGATATAAAAAAATCAAAACACCTTACTCATTTGCCTAAACAAGCTGTTTCTTTCCATATCAATCCTAATAATCAAAAAATTGCCCTTCTTGAAAATGATAGTTCTTTGGTTATTTTGAAAATAAAAAATGGTAAAAAACTCCAACAAAAAGCCCTTAATTCATCTTTTCGCCTCGTCCGTTTTGCCGAACAAGAGCGGATTTTATTAATGAATAAAGCATTTCAACTAGAAGAACTACACCCAAAAACACTAAAAATCGCGCCACTTCCTTTTACCTTGCCTCGATTCTATACTTTTAAGATTTTCGATAATGGGCAAATATTTTACAATCAAGGCCCTGCTGCTAAAATTCTCAATCTTCAAAATTGGCAGCAGCCAAAGACCTATACGGGTTATGTCGGCAATGTTTATACAAGTAATATCAACAGCGTTATTTTCGATAAAAAAAGTCGAAATATCATCACAGGAGGAGGTCAAGAAACTATTAGGTTTTGGGGCGAGAGCAATCAAGAACAAATCGAGGTAGGTTTTGAAATCAATCATTTGGAACTAAGTGAAAATGGTCAATTGCTACTGTGTAGCGGAGAAAGCAAAAAATTTCACCTCATTGATATTCAACAACAAAAAATTATTCAAACTTTTGAAGGACATAAAAAAGGTGTTATGAAAACCGCTTTTTGGGGCGATGATAAAATTATAAGTGTCAGTAAGGACAAAACGGCTCGAGTTTGGCAAATCAATGATCCAAAAGAAAAAATACAATTAACTGCTCATAAAAAGTTCGTCTATTCCGTCGCAACGCATCAAAAACACTTTGCAACAGGTGATGCAAATGGCAATATTTTTATCTGGAAAGAACTGAATACTCAACCGCTTCAATCATTCGTAAGCGATAATGCAACCGTCAATTCCTTACTTTTTTCAGCAGATGGAAAACAATTATATGTAGGTCGAGATGATGGTTTTATTGAGATTTGGGATTGGGCTTCCGCCAAAATTATTCACAAATTCCAGCCTTACAAAACAGCAATTACGTCTTTGACTTTGAAGAATGATCAATTATTTGTCGCGAGTTTTATAAGTGAAAACGATCAAAATGCAGTCATTTCCGTTTTTAATAATAATTATAAATTACAACATATTTTTGGCGGGCATCAAGGCGGAGTGACAGGTTTTTCTATTAGTGAAAACGGCAAATATTTAGTCAGTACAGGCAATGATAATTTTATAAAACTCTGGCAAATTAACAATCAAATATTACAAGCTACTCAATATTCTTTAGGTCAGGGGGATTGGGCTTGGCTTTCGCCTAATGGCTTATTTGATGCAAGTAATGACGCGATGAACCTCATGCATTACACCTATAAAGACGAGCCAATTCAGCTTCAACAACTCAAAGAGCGCTATTATGAACCCGATTTATTGCAAAAATTATTAGGTTATAATGATGAACCTTTGCGAAACCCAACCGTTTTTAAAACCGTTGAATTATATCCTGCTGCAAAATTAAGTTTATCAAATGGTTTAACGATGTCCGTAAATTTGACTGCTCGAAATGGCGGAATTGGCAAGGTCAGCGTTTTTATTAATCAAAAAGAAATCATAGAAGACGCAAATCCCACACGGAAAAAAACACTCAAAATCAACCTCCTACCCTATCGAAAATATTTATTAAATGACACAACAAACCAAATCAGTATTCAAGTTTATAATAAAAAAGGCTGGCTACATAGTGATTTTATAGCAATTGATTATCTCAATAAAATCAGCGCACGAGGTACAAATACAGACAAGAAAAAACTTTCAATCAGACGAAAACCACAACCAAAATTTTATGCATTAGTCATCGGAACATCCAATTATCGAGGCGAAACTCTAGATTTAAGTTATGCTGATAAAGACGCAAAAGACATTGCAAACGCACTAAGATTGACTAGTGACGAACTTTTTGGTGAAGCAAATACCGAAATCGTTTTATTAAATACCGAACAAAACTCTTCGCTTCAACCTTCCAAAACCAATATTCAAAACGCTTTCGCTGAAATGGCGCAAAAAGCAACTGCTAATGATGTTTTTGTTTTATACCTCTCTGGTCATGGCGTGAATTATGGCGCAGCAAATAGTCAATTTTATTACCTCACTAAAGAAATAGCTTCCGAAGATTTGGGTGATCAAACTATTCGAGATAATTATACGATTTCGAGCCAAGAATTTACACAATTTTTAAAATCTATTCCAGCTAATAAACAAATTATGATTTTGGATGCTTGTTCATCTGGGAGTTTGGTCGAAAATTTATTGTCTCAATCTCGAAGCCTTTCTTCTAGCCAAAAACGTGCACTAGATCGTATGAAAGACCGAACAGGCGTTTTCATTCTCGCAGGAAGTGCCGCAAACAAAGTAAGTTACGAAGCCTCGCAATTTGGACAAGGTTTGTTAACATATAGTTTATTATCAGGTATGCAGGGTGGTGCTTTGCGCGAAAATGAATTTATCGACGTGATGCAGTTGTTTCAATATGCTGCGGATAAAGTACCCGAATTAGCGGCTGTTGTTGGAGGTGTTCAACGTCCTGTGATTGCTTCGCCTTCGAGTACAAGCAGTTTTGATTTTGGGCAAGTGACTGATAGTATTCGATACAAAATTCCATTAGAAGAAGTCAAACCACTTTTTATAAAAAGCAATTTTCAGCACGAAACATTATATGAAGATGTGCTAGATTTGGGCGATCAATTAGACAAAACATTCACAACTATTGGCGATGACGCTGACGCGAATATTTTATTTATTAATGTAAAAAAATACCCAAAAGCTTATTCGATCAAAGGACGATATAAAATTGATACGAATGGAATGATTTTGCTTTCCGCGAAGTTATTAAAAGATAAAGCTGTGATTGGAGATATAGAATTGAGTAGCCAAAATGTAGAGAATTTGATAGAGGAAGTTCTAAATCAAGTCGTGGAACTCCAAAGCAAGGAAAGCCAAAATGAATAAGAATTAAGCTATTTTGTTGAAAAACAAGCTAATACAAATAATGTTAAATATTTTTAATCATCATAATTTATCATTATTTTTAAAATATCTCGTTCAACTGTCCTGTTTTTCAATTAATCGTCATTTTACAGTTGAGAATTGAAAGTTAAAAGTTGAGAATTGAACATCGTTTTCAATTCTCAACATTCAACTCTCCATTCATTTAAGCTTATAACTTTTAAAATTAAAATAAATGAAAAAATTAGTCCTTTTATTACCATTGTTGATTTTGTTGGGGTCAATAGCTGGTATTTTCATATTAGATGATGGAAAAAGTGATCCACAACTAGAAGCACAAGCAAAAAAAGGAGAAATTAAAAAAATGGTTCCTCAAACTGTTTCTTTTGATGCAGCTATTCCCAACTATTTCGCCTTGAATATGAATGAAGCAGTATCTTATGAAAAGATGCGTGTTTATCCAATCATCTCTAGTAATCAATATGAAAAAGATCATGCAGCTTTAGCCAAATACCTTAATTTGGAAGAAGGTTTAGCGACTGGCAAAATACAAATCATGGAATTAGGAGAAACAGAACGCCAAAGAAATTCGGGCGTATTGTTCAATCCAAATCCATTGAATAATCCGATTATTGTACCAGATTCGGATAGAAATCACGAAGTACAAACTGCTTATGCTCAAGGCGCTTCGGTCAATACTTTAACGGTCGAGAACACCTCAAATGATCCAGTTTATATTATGGCTGGTGAGATTGTACAAGGTGGTCGTCAAGATCGTGTGATTGCTGAAGATCAAATCATTGCAGCAAATTCTGGCAAAGTGGCTGTTCCTGTTTTTTGTGTTGAGCCAGGTCGTTGGTCGTTCCGCGATAAGCCTGTGAAAACAACAACTAACAATTCTAACGGCAATATTTATGCATTTACTGGTTATTTTAATGTTGCTTCTAACGACATTCGTCATACGGTTAAACACAAAAAAGATCAAGGTCAAGTTTGGGCAAAAGTAGGTGAAATGAGAAACCGTCATAATATTAATGGCGATAAAAGCACGACTTACGGCGATTTGGCAAACTCTAAAGGGTTCATCAAAACGCGCGATGCTTATATCGAAAATTTTGCAACTGCATTTGATGAAAATGAAAAAGTCATTGGTTTTATGGTCGTCAGTGGAACAGAGGTTTTAGGATCTGATATTTTCGCAACACATGATTTATTTAAAAAACAATATAAGGTACTTTTGCATTCTTATGTAACGGAATCTATCACTTATGGTAAAAAAATAAGAGTTGAAAATGCAACGGTTCAAGATCATTTTGATAATTCAATGAATAAATATTTCTCTAAACAAGCTGATGAAAAACAAGAATTAGAACTGAAATTTGTTCAAGATAACAAAGTGGTTCATTTCACTGACATCTAGTATTTTATTTTTTATAAAATAAAGAAAACCGATGCTAGTAAAATGGCATCGGTTTTTTGTTTATATAAGGGAAAACCCATAAAAAATATAGCATTTTAAAATATTTATCCAAAGCATTCAAAAAAAGTCATTATTTTTGCCAAAATTTTAAAAAAATGCAATTAAGCGAACAGGAAGTAGTACGACGCGAGTCCTTACAAAAAATTAAAGACTTAGGATTTGAGCCATACCCGGCTGAAATGTTTGAAGTAGATTTTCAATCAACGGAATTTAAAACCGAAGAATACCACCAAAATCTAATTAAGAAATTAGAAGCGATTAAGGGCGTTGGAGCAACAGGTGCAGCGACTTTATTGAAAGCTTTATTTGATAATCGTTTTCGTACAGCTAATGTATTGAAAGACGAAGAACTGTTAAAAACAGTCAAAATAGGCGAAAACATTGAATTTGACGCAGGTATTGACCGCGAAGCAATGAGTTTTGATGCCTATTGTAAAGAAATTAAAGAAACTGCTTTAGGCGATTATAGCGCAGAAAAACGCGGAAAAATCAGTATTGCAGGTAGATTTATGGGGCAACGCGGGCCTTTTGCTCAATTGCAAGATTCTGCTGGTCGCATACAATTATATATAGGTAAAAAAGCTTTGGGTGATACGCCTGAGGAATTAGCACGATATAAAAAACTAGTCAAGCTTCTTGATATTGGTGATTATATCGGTATAAAGGGCAATGTTTTCGCGACGGGAACGGGCGAAATTTCAATTAAAGTGCTTGAATTAACCTTTTTAGGTAAAACTTTAAGACCGCTCCCGGTCGTAAAACACGATAAAGAAGGCAATGCTTACGATGAGTTTAAAGATCCAGAATTGCGTTACCGTATGCGTTATGTTGATTTGACGGTCAATCCAAAATTTAAAGAAATCTTTATAAAACGCTCGAAAGTTATTACTTCAATGCGTAGCTTTTTTGTAGAAAAAGGCTGGATGGAAGTCGAAACGCCTATTCTTCAACCGATTCATGGTGGTGCGGCAGCGCGTCCTTTTGAGACTTACCACAATACATTGGATATGCCTTTGTATTTGCGTATCGCAAACGAACTGTATTTAAAACGTTTGATCGTTGCAGGTTTTGATGGTGTGTTTGAGTTTGCGAAGATGTTTCGTAATGAAGGTATGGACAGAACGCACAATCCTGAATTTACGGCGATGGAAATCTACGTAGCATATAAAGATTATATCTGGATGATGGAAATGGTAGAGCAATGTTTAGAACATATTGCAATGTCCGTGAATGGTACGACAAAAGCACCTTATGGTGAAAATATAGTTGATTTCAAAGGCCCTTACCGTCGTTTATCAATGTATGATTCTATTAAGGAATATACAGGAATTGACGTTTCCGAAATGGATGAAGCTGGTTTGAGAACGGTTTGTAAGCAATTGCATATCGAAGTTGATCCGTCAATGGGGAAAGGCAAATTAGTGGATGAAATCTTTGGGGAGAAAGTCGAAGCGAATTTAATTCAACCGACTTACATTACAGATTATCCAATCGAAATGTCTCCTTTAGCGAAAAAACACCGAACTAAAGAAGGTTTAGTCGAGCGTTTTGAGTTATTTGTAAATGGAAAAGAAATCGCAAATGCTTATTCAGAACTGAATGATCCGATTGATCAGCGCGAGCGTTTTGAGGAACAAATGCGTTTGGCTGCTCGTGGCGATGATGAAGCAATGGCATTAGATGAGGACTTTTTACGTGCCTTAGAATTTGGAATGCCTCCGACTTCTGGTTTGGGTATTGGAATTGACCGTTTGGTAATGATGTTGACGAATCAGCATTCTATCCAAGAAGTGTTATTTTTCCCTCAAATGAAAAAAGAAGGATAACAGAAAGATTGTTAGAATTGTTTGATTTTACTCGTATTCGCGTGTAAATATTTGATAAATAACAGGTAATTAAACAATAATAATAAGTATCAATGATTTTAAGCGTCGGATGCCTTGAGGGCATCCGACGCTTGTGATTCTACCCGACTTGCAAACAAATATTCCCGTTTTTCAGAAGATTTTTCTTAAAAAAGCACTTTGATTCCCCAAAAACAACAATGGATACGGATTTTGCTGCGTCCATATATTGCTATATTTTTGACTATAATTTTCATAGCGTTTTTAAGCTTTCTTTTCAACTTTGAATTTTAGCACGAAATAGTTTAAATAAAATATCATTCCTAAGTAAGTCATGATGAGTGTTGGTATATTTGAGTTAAAACCGAAATCAAATTCTGGAATACCGAATAACTCTCTAAAAGAAGTTGTAGCAATTGATAACATAAAAACAATTCCAAAAATAAAGAGTCCAATAATCGCAGCTTTATTTTTTGAAGTACGTTGAATGCCTAACTTAGTGTCTTCTTGGAAATAACACCAAAGAATACCAACGCAAAAAAGAGCTTCTATAGCTATTGCTAGATAAACATTTAAGGGTTTTCTCATAAAAAAAATGTAAGCAGAAAAAATTATTAAATTTGGTTTTCCACAACTAAATTTGAATAAGAT
>CAKZLL010000406.1 GCA_937125475.1 uncultured Saprospiraceae bacterium
ATAGTATTGTTGTCTTCGTGTGGCGACGATTTCTTAGAGGTAAAACCAGTTGGAAGGGTTTTAGAATCTAACTATTACCAAAACGAAGAGCAAGCTTTTGAAGCACTAGTTTCGGCTTATGATGTGCTTCAATGGAACGATCAAGCTGGTTACACAATGTTCCGCCCATTATTAGATGTGGCTTCTGATGATTGTCATGCAGGTGGTAGTGAAGCTTCAGATCAACCGAGTTGGGTCGCTTGGGATATGTTTAATATGAATCCTGATTTAGGGCCGCAAATGGGGTTTTGGCAGAAATATTATAAAGGTATTTATCGAGCTAACCTATTTCTAGAAAAAATTGAAATTATTGAAGACATAACACCTCAATTTAAATCTAGAACAACTGCTGAAGCTAAGTTTCTAAGAGCTAAATTTTACTTTGATTTAATTCGTTTGTTTGGTCGTGTACCTTTGATTACTAATACTTTAGGTTCTGATGGGTATTATACCGTTAATCAAACTGATGGCAGTGAAGTATTTCCTCAAATCGAGGCTGACTTGAATGCTGCTATTGATAATTTGCCAGAAACGGTTGGTTCAAATGAGTTGGGTAGAGCTACTAAAGGCGCTGCACAAGGTTTGTTAGGGCGTGTTATTTTATATCAAAATAATGATAGTAAAATGGGAACGGCTGTAACAGCATTGGAAAATATTATTAATTCTGGTTTGTACTCTTTAGAGGCAAACTTCGGAGATATTTTCAAAACTAGCAATGAGTTTGGTGTTGAGTCTGTTTTTGAAATCGTTTATTCTGATAATTCAATTGCTGATTGGTGGATGTTTGGATCAGGAAGAGGTGAAGGAAATGTAGGTATTCAATTCGTTGGAATGAGAGATTACAGCGGACCAACTTTCGCAACTGGTTGGGGTTTTAGCCCAGTAAGTTTGGATTTAGTGAACTTCATGCAAGGAGATCCTAGATTCGACCACACAATCATTGATGCAACAGCTCTTTCAGGGGCTAGTTTTACGCCAGGTTATCAGAACACAAATTATTTTGTTAGAAAATATGCTCCTTTACAATCGAATACAGCAGGTGATGGCGCTATTCCTTTGAACTGGACAAACAATATTCGTGAAATTCGTTATGCTGATGTTTTATTAATGGCAGCAGAAGCAATAGTTAGAAGTGGTGGAAACGAAGCAACGGCTAGAGGTTATGTAAATCAAGTTCGTTCAAGAGTTGGTTTACAGCCAATTAGTGCATCTGGAACAGCTTTATTAACAGCTATTCATAATGAACGTCGCATGGAGTTAGCTTGTGAAGGACAACGTTTCTTCGATTTAGTTAGAACTGGTCAAGCAGCAACTGTATTGTCTGCTCAAGGTTTTACAGCAGGTACAAATGAATTTTTACCTATTCCTCAATCAGAAATTGATTTGAGTAATGGTGCTATTACACAAAATAATGGTTATTAGAATAAGGGCAATTCAGCCGCTTTATTATATAATAAAGCGGCTGAATAATTAGCAATTCAAAAAATTAAAACAATGAAAAAAATAACGTTTTATACTTTATTAATAGGTTTGCTTTTTTCAGCTTGTGAGCCTGCTTTAGAAGAAAAAATTGATATAGGAACACCGCCTTCTTCTTCTTTTAGTTTTGACTTTATTGATTTAAATAATGTCAAATTTAATAATACAACTACAGATGAGCATTTCATGATTAGTTGGGATTTTGGCGCACAAGGTGTTTATTCTGATGAAGAAGTGGAAATCAATTTCCCGCGTGCTGGTACGTTTGATGTGAAATTAACTGTATTCGGAAAAGGTGGTTCTACGACTAAAACGGAAACAATCACAATTACACAAGATGATCCTACTGCTTGCGATGCAATTACTATGTTTTTGACAGGTTGTGGCGAAAGAGTATGGAAATTGAACCCAGATGCTGGTGCGCTTTGGGTTGGTCCTGATGCTAATTCTAGCTGGTGGTTTAATACTGCTAGTGATGTAACAGATAGAGATTGTGACTGGAATGATAGATACACATTTAAGTCTGATGGCAAATTTGATTATGCCGCTAATGGCGATTTGTGGGGAGAAGACTATACAGGTTTTGATCCTGCTGCTTGTTATCCTATTACTGATCTTGCTGCTAATCTTGCTGCTTGGGGTGATGGAAATCATACTTACGAAATCATTCCTGCAACAGCAACAGATCCTGCTAAATTGAAAGTAATTGGTTTGGGCGCGTTTTTAGGTTTGCGTAAAGCAGCTAATGGAGCAGAAATTAGTGCACCTATATCAGATATTACTTATGATATTCTAGAAATGACAGTTGGTACACCAAATATCTTGCATATCGAAGTTAATTTCGGCGGTGGACTTTGGAGGTTTAAACTAGCTTCTGAATAAAATCAGTTATAAGAATTAAAATACTAAGTTTGAACCTCCCTGAATACATTCAAAACGATGGACTTTTTTATACAATTTAGCTCCTTCTTTTGAGTGAGTTAGGGAGGTTTTTTTAATAAAATGATCAAAAAATAACACTGAGACTTGAGGTCTTGGATAAAAATGTTTTTATAGGAAATGAAAGCAGACTTGTAGTCTGTTTCACAAAATGTAGATCACAAGGGGATAGAGCAATATATCCCTTTGTTTTTTTAGAAAAAACTAAGAAAAAAGCATTGATAATAATAGCAGTACTAGCCTTAAACGGCTTTTATTCTTGTAAATAGTTTCAATCAGACTATTAGTTAGGTGTTTATAGAGTTGTAAAAAGATACTCCTAAAAGCAGGAAAAAAGAAAACGGTTAAAATCACTATTCGCACTTCCGATTTGTCATTCATTGGTATTAAATCATGAACTAAGAATAGACAAAGGTAATTTGAAAGCCGATTTTATAATAGAATAAAAAAATTAATCAGTGTCGAATCCTTTAAAACATTTGATGCTAACTAAAAATTAAAGTAATGAAAAAATTAGTTTTATTATCAGTGTGTTTAGTCATAGGTTTTATGGCTTGTGATGATGGAGAAGTTCCAGCAGCCGATCAATCGTCTATCTTTATTGAAGATGTAGCTCGTTTTGAAGGCAATAGCGGTACTTCTATTTTTACTTTTCGTGTAAAAATGGATAAAGCAACCACTCAAGATGTCTCATTCAATTATGAAACTAGAGATGGTACAGCAGAAGCTGGATCTGATTATGAAGCAACATCAGGTACTAAAACTATCGCAGTTGGCGCGACTGAGGCATTCATCGAAGTAACGATCAATGGAGATGAAGAATATGAGGAAGAAGAAAAATTTGAAGTGTTCATTTCTACTCCTATTAATGTCAAAATTTCTGGTGATGTTGCAGAAGGAACTATTAGAAACGAAGACAGCTTCGAACCAGTTGATAATGAAGGATATTCTACACCAGCGAGCTACGCAGGTATGACCCTTACTTGGTCAGACGAATTTGACGCAGCTAATTTAAATACCAATGATTGGACTTACGAAACAGGTAATAATGGTTGGGGAAACAATGAATTACAAAATTATAAGAGCGGAACAAGTAATGCTTATTTGTCTAATGGAAAATTAGTCATTGAAGCTAGACAAGAAGGAAGTGCTTATACATCAGCTCGTATTATTACTAGAGACAAGCAATCTTTCAAATATGGTCGAATTGATATTCGTGCCAAATTACCAAAAGGACAAGGTTTATGGCCTGCACTTTGGATGCTGGGACAATCTTATGGAACAGAAGGTTGGCCTGCTTGTGGCGAAATTGATATCATGGAAATGGTAGGAAAAAGCCCTAGTACAACGCACGGAACACTTCATTGGTCTAATACAAACGGAAGCCATGCGGAGTATGGTGGTAGTACAACATTAGGTTCTGGTTTACTAGCAGATGAATATCATGTTTATACTATTGTATGGAATAGTTCAAGTATTAAATGGTATTTGGATGATAATCATTTCCATACCACAAATATTACAGAAAGTCATATGACTGAATTTCATAAACCTCATTTCTTTATTTTTAATGTCGCGGTTGGTGGAAATTGGCCTGGTGATCCTGATGGAACGGCTACTTTTCCTCAGCGTATGGTTGTGGATTATGTTAGGGTTTTTCAATAGGAAATAATGGTCATTATTGATTATTGAGAAGCTACTTGATAGTTTTTTACATAGTTTTGCTTGCGCAAAATAGAATAGGAATATGGAAACCACAGGTTGCTGTGTTCCTATTTTATTTTTAGCTTAATTAACTACATTTTTGATAACCCCCTTATTCAAAAAGAAGATTAAATTGTATTATTATACTAATCGTACCTTAGAGGTATTACATGCGAATTAAGAGTTAAATAAAATGGCAAAAGAACTAATCAACTGTTGATTATTACAATTATAATCAATAATCAAAATCGTATAAAAAATGAAAAAGTTATTCCTAATTTTTGGTTTTTTACTAGGCATGATTAGCCTAGTTTCTAGTCAGGGTTTTGTTCATACACAGGGCAAAATTATTGTAGACGGTAATAATGATACGCTTTTAATGCGTGCAATGGGTTTAGGCGGATGGATGTTGCAAGAGGGGTATATGATTAAAACGGCAAGTTTCGCTAGTCCGCAGCATAAAATCAGAGAAAAGATTGAGCAATTGATTGGTGCAGCCGATACGGATTTATTTTACGATGCGTGGTTAGCTAATCATGTTAGAAAAATAGATATTGATTCGCTCGCGTCTTGGGGATTTAACACGGTGCGCCTACCGATGCATTATAACTTATTCACTTTACCAATAGAAGATGAACCAGTTTTAGGACAGCAAACTTGGTTGACCAAAGGTTTTGAACTCACGGATAGTCTTATATCGTGGTGTAAGCAAAATAATATGTATGTCATTTTGGACTTACATGGTGCGCCTGGTGGGCAAGGAAAAGATGCAGCTATTTCAGATTATGATGAAACTAAACCTGCACTTTGGGAAAGCGTTCATAACCGAGACAAAATGGTCGCGCTTTGGAAAAGAATCGCTAATCGCTACAAAGATGAAACGGCAATAGCAGGTTATGATTTATTAAATGAGCCAAATTGGCAAATGACTAATAATGGCCCATTAAAAGCATTATATCTAGAAGTGACGGACAGTATTCGCGCCGTTGATACCAATCACATGATATTGATCGAAGGGAATTGGTTTGCCAATGATTTTACTAATTTAACCCCGCCTTGGGATAATAATATGGTTTATAGTCCACATAAATATTGGTCGCATAATGAAGTGGCTAATATTCAATGGGTTTTGCCAATGAGAGATAATTATAATGTTCCGCTTTTCTTTGGTGAAAGTGGAGAAAACTCTAATACTTGGTTTCGCGATGCGATTAAATTATTTGAAGATCACAACATCGGATGGGCTTGGTGGCCAATGAAAAAAGTCGATGATATTGCTGGCCCGCTTTCTATTAATAGATCGAGTGGTTATCAAACGCTTTTGAATTATTGGGAAAATGGCGGAACACAACCAACAGCCGCTTTTGCGAAAGCTGTTCTAATGCAATTCGCTGATGATTTGAAAATTGAAAATTGCTTTTACCAAAAAGATGTAATTGACGCGATGTTTAGACAGGTTCAATCTGACGAAACTGTTCCGTATCGTCATCACACTATTCCAGGTCCTGTTTATGCTTCTGATTTTGATATGGGCGTTGCGAATGAAGCATATAAAGATACCGAAGTAGCAAATTATCACCTCTCAACAGGAAATTATACTGCTTGGAATTCAGGTTGGCAATACAGAAATGATGGGGTTGACCTCGAAGTTTGTACCGATAATGTATTTACAACAGGCTATAACATGGGCTTTCTTGATGCTGGCGAATGGACACAATACACAACTACGGTGATGGCTGACGCGGTTTATGATATTGATGTGCGTGTAGCGGCAAATGCTGGAAGTGGCAAATTCCATTTTTCGATGGATGGCGCAACGATTACACCCGTAACATCTGTTCCAAATACAGGCGGTTGGCAGACATGGCAAACCGTTACAATTCCAAATGTGATTTTGGGTACAAATGATAAAAAATTAAGACTGAATATTAATAATAGCGGTTTTAATATTAGTAGTTTCAATTTTATACAAAAAGGCGCAACGACTTCATTAGCGACTGCTTTTGTCTCAGCTAAAACAATTGATAATAATAATATTCAATTGGTTTTGAATAAACCATTAACTGGACCTTTGCCAAGTTCTCCTGCTGATTTTTTGATTTATTCTAATGGAAATAGTATTCCAATTACGAATGTAGAATTAAGCACGGACAACAAAAGGATTATTAATTTTACCGTTAATCATGTGATTGAATTTGATCAAGTTTTGAAAATTTCTTACACTGGAAATCAAATTAATGCGACTGATGGAACAGCTTTAACTGCTTTTACGCTCGAAGATGTCGAAAATACTTTAGCTCTAATTCATAACATACCAGGAAGAATTGAAGCAGAAGATTATTTCCATCAAGTAGGAACACAGAAAGAATTTACTTCTGATTTAAATGGTGTTTATAACTTGGGTTATTTAGATGTGGATGATTACATGGATTATAATGTTGATATTCAAACAGCAACAACATATGATCTTAGTTTTAGAACCGCTTCTCAAAGTGATATGGGCGAGCTTGAAATGCAGTTGATTGATGGATCTGGGAATGTAACCGTTTTGAAAAATATCACATTTTCACCGACAGGAAATTGGCAGACATGGGCAACAACAAATACAACTGTAACGATGCCTACGACTGGAAGACAGCATTTAAGGCTGGTAGTGAAGCAAGCACCATTTAATTTTAATTGGTTTGAATTAACTAATGTAACAAATACAAATGAAGTAAAATCAATTGAAAATATACAAGTATTTCCAAATCCAAGTCAAGGACTTTTTAATGTTCGCGCAGATATGACAATGACACAAAATGTAACAATTGAAGTTTATAATACAATTGGACAAAATTTGTGGAATAAAACCATTGAAAACACAACAAACTTACAAGAAACACTCGATTTGTCGAGTTACCCTAATGGTAATTATTTTATAATAATCAAAGCAGCATCTGGAAAAGTATATACTCAAAACATCATAAAGATGGAGTAATAATTTTTTTGTTACAGTGTAATTAATGATTTTAAAATAAGATTTTATAAGCTCCGATGTTATTAAAAAGCATCGGAGCTTTACCTATAAATTGTACTTGTTTCCTTATTCATCATTTTGTTAAATTAGAACAACATTAACTATGAAGCAGTTAATTTTTACTATGCTCTTTTTTTTATGCTTAGGCAATCTATCAGCACAAGTGGATAAGGAGTTTTGGTTTGTCGCTCCAGAAGCATCAAGTCTGCACGGTGATCAACCGATCTATTTAAGGCTTTCAGGTTTAGGAACTACTGCAACAGTTACGATTTCTCAACCTGCTGACCCTACTTTTCCTGTTATTACTCAAACGGTAGGAGCTAATGCTTTAACTTCTGTTAATTTAACCCCATACCTCAATAAAATTGAAAATAAACCAGCAAATAACATTTTAACGAAAGGGCTTTTAATCCAATCTACTGTAGATATTAATGCGTATTATGAAATAGGAAGTGGAGTTAATCCTGAAATTTTCCCATTAAAGGGACGAAACGCACTAGGTACAGAATTTTATATTCCTGCCCAAAATTTATATAATAATCAAGTTGGTTCGGGTGCATTTGATATTGTTGCTACGGAAAATGGGACAATTATCACAATTATTCCAAATGGAAATATTGTTGGTCATTCGGCTGGTGTGCCTTTCACAATTACACTCAACAAAGGCGAAACTTTTTCATGTAGAGAAACAAATACTGGAGCGGCTGGTCATCTTGGCGGCTCAAAAATTACCTCTAATAAACCGATTGCTGTTACTATAAATGATGATTCTCTTTTCAGCCTTGGAGCATGGGATATCATTGGGGATCAGTTGGTTTCTACTAATTTGATTGGTGAAGAATATATTGCTGTAAAAGGATTAGGCGCAGATGAGCGCGTTTTTGTATTAGCTACAAAAGACCAAACGGATGTTTTTATTAATAATAGTGCAACACCAATTATCACACTTAACGAAGGGCAATTGTACGCCGCGAGTATTTCGGGGCAGTCAATTTATATAAAAACTAGTCAGCCTGTTTATGCTTATCATTTGTCAGGACATCAAGGCGAATTAGGTGATGCAGTACTTCCGCCGATCACTTGTACAGGCTCGGATTTAGTACGATTTATCAGACCTGGGAACGATCAATTTTCAATGATGTTACTTACAGAAGCGAACAATCAGAATAATTTTTTATTGAATGGCGCAACACTAAATGCCTCTTTCCAGCCTGTTCCAGGAAATGCAAATTGGGTAGCTGCTTTGATTAATCCTTCAACGGCACTCGTTTCATCGGGGCAAAATACACTTACGAATACTGGTGGTTTGTTTCATTTAGGTATTTTATATAATTATGGTGGATTGAGTTCTGAATATGGTTATTTTTCTAATTATAGTAGTTTGAATATTGGAGATGATCGAGTAATATGTGAAGGGGAACAACTGATTTTAGATGCAGGTTATGATAAAAATAGTTATCTCTGGAACACAGGAGATACAACGCGCTCAATTACTGTAATGCTCGCGGATACTTATTCTATCGCAGCTAATTATTATAATTGTTTGCTTCGCGATACGATTATTTTACAAGTCAATGCGATTAGTGTTGATTTGGGTGGAGATCTTGCAATGTGTGCGGATAGTGATACTTTATTTATAGCCAATACGCCAAATCAGGAAGTTACTTACGAATGGCATGATGGCTCGATTGATTCATTTTATTTAGCAGCAGATACAGGACAAGTTTTGGTTACAATAACCGATACTTTAGGTTGTGAAGCTACTGATTCTATGCTTTTTAGCTATTATCCTGTGATAGATTTGGGGAATGATACCTCGTTTGTATGTGATAGTTTGGTATTTACAATAGTTTCTAATCTGACGAATGCGACTTATCTCTGGCAAGATGGAAGTACAGATTCATTTCTAACGGTTTATTCTGATGGGCGTTTTTATGTGGATGTCATTGATGAAAATGGTTGTTTTAGTTCGGATACTTTATACACTGCTTTTGTGGTTAGTCCTGTGCTAAATTTGGGGAATGATACAACCGTTTGCCCAGATCAGTTAGTTACTTTTGATGGAGCAATCCCTGGAGGAATAGGATATTTGTGGCAAGATAGCACGACAACAGCTAATTATTCGACCGATACCGCAGGCGTTTTTATTGTGAGAGCGGTGGATTCTACGACTTGCTATACTTGGGATACAGTGATAGTTAGCCATTTTCAAGTACCAGATTCTTTATTTGAAGGCGATACATTGCTTTGTAATGATGAAACGCTAACACTAGAACCTGATATTTCTAACCCATCGAGTTTCTTGTGGCAAGATGGCTCTACTGGAAATTCTTATTTCGTTGATCAACAGAATTTATATTATGTAGAAGTACTTGACGATAACGGTTGTTATATTTCCGATACGATTAATGTATCTTATTTAAATGATCCAAGCAATTCTAATTTACCAACAGACACAACGGTTTGTTTCAGAAATCCAATCACATTAGATGCAACACAAGATTCTGCAATAGCTTATCAATGGCGTGGTTATTCTACTTATTATGGTGAAAATGATTATAATGCGCCAACTTTTTTAGTAAAAGTAGCAGGTACTTATGAAGTAGATATTACCAATCCTTGCGGAACAATCACCCGAACGATAGAAGTAGTGAATGAGAATTGCGACTGTGAGCCGTTTATTCCAAATGGTTTCACGCCAAATAATGATGGAAATAATGACAAATTAGAAATTTTTGCAGCTTGCGAAATAATAGATCCCGAATTTTCTGTTTTCGATGAGGATGGTACATTGATTTATTTTACTAAAGATATAACTCAAGGTTGGGATGGTCGATTTAGAGGCAAAATAATGCATAACGGCGTTTATATGTGGCAAATTAAATTTTCTGCTGCCAATAAAATGGGCGTTGTAGAAGAAAAAATATTAGTTGGAGATGTGACGCTTGTTCGATAATTTTATTTATTTCCTGAATTAATCAAAAGACCTATTAACAAAAAAATCATGACAAAATATAGCTTATTATTGGTATTGAGTTGTTTTTTTATTCAATGTAATCCATCATCACAAACAAAGGCGAAAGATAGAACGCAAGTAGGAGTGACGGTTCAAGAACCGATTGAACGGACGTTAGTTTGGTCAGATGAATTTGATAAAAATGGTTTGCCTGATGCTCAAAAATGGTCTTATGTCGAAGGAGATGGCTGTCCAAATCTTTGTGGTTGGGGCAATAAAGAAAAGCAATTTTATACCAAAAATCGACTAAATAATGCCCGAATAGAAGATGGTAAACTTATCATTGAAGCAAAAAAAGATGATTTTGGGAA
>CAKZLL010000407.1 GCA_937125475.1 uncultured Saprospiraceae bacterium
AAGGAAAGGAGAGAGGAAGGTTAGTTCGAATTAAAAGAAAGAATAAGTAAATAGCATATTTAACGTGTCAAACCATGTCAGCTTTATAAGCCAACATGGTTTGACTATCAATCGTTTATGATTACTATTGGTTGTTTAATAAGTGTATTCAATTCGCTTGTTATATCCGTTTAAGGTGATATAGATTTTTCCTTTTGAATTAAATTTGCGTAAAGCAGATAAATTATATTTAAGGTGGAAAGTATTTGTTTTCTTACAAGATTTTTTCGTTGAAAGACGCAAAGACATATTGATTTGTGGTGGTAAAGATCTAGTCGCTACACCATTCCAAACTAGATCAAAATCACTAGTATTTATATCACAATAGGGCGCATTAACCGTAACATTTAAGCAATTTTGGTCTATTTTTACGTCACTAAAAGTAAGGTTTTCTAATAATGAAATTGGCGTTCTATCTTCTACAAAGTTTCGGCAATGTATGTCTTTATTGTTCGCGTTTTTTTGAGTACCAGTACAAGCGCCCAAAACAAGTAAAACAAAGAGGACAAATAATCCTTGTATTCTCATGTTTTTAATTTAGAATGAATAATAATTGAAAGATAAATGAAATTGAGTAACTTTTTAGATAATTCGATTATTATTTCACTTCTCGCCCTTTCCACTCATATTTCTTGACAAAATTACTTAGCGCACCAATCGCTATAATATAAATCAAGTGATAAATTGAAGCACTCCAAAAGCTTTTCATAAGGTCTTCTCGTCCAAAAAAACGGCAAGACATGCGGAGGTAAAAATAATCAATTACATTTTTAATAAGGAATTGCGCTAAGGCATACCACAGCATTTTTGTACCAAAAAATAAGCCTAAAAAAGCAGTTGTTGGAATGCTCAAACAAAATAACCAAATTAAACCTAGATAAAGTGTGACTTGCCATTCATCATAACTTGTTGATTTAGAAGCCCATCTAATTCGTTGTTGATAAAAGCTTTGCCAATCAGGCTTGGCAAAAGTGAAAGTTGTAGCAGCTTTATTTTTAAGGAAACCAATTCGACTAGGGTATTTTTTAGCTACTTTTTGCATTAACATCATATCATCACCCGAGGCTTTATCGTCAATTCCTACAAAGCCATTGACTTCATAAAATACTCTTTTTTCATAAGCCAAATTTGCCCCATTACACATATTCATCAATTTTCGATGAATACCAGCGCCTGTTAATACAATCATTCCAGCAAAATCAATAGATTGAAATTTCTCAAAAGCAGTGGTTTCTTGATGAAAATTAACAGGAGCTGCAATAAACTTCGGTCGATTAATTTCATAATAACTAACCATTAGCGGGAGCCAATTTTTACTGACAACACAATCACCGTCAGTTGTTAAAATCAAATCTCCACTCGCTTGATTAATTGCGATTTCAATACCCTTCTTTTTAAAAGATTGTGTTTCGTTAGGTTGTATAAATTCAGCTAAATGCAACAATTTAACACAAGGATGATTAAAAGCCTCAATGCGCTTGACTGTTTGATCTGTTGAATGGTCATTAATCACGATAATTTCTAATAAATCAGAGGGAAAATCATTATTAATGATACTTTTTAAACAAGGAATAATATAATTTTCTTCATTTCTAACGGGGATAATGATAGTGATTGGAGTAGAAAAATTATGATTTTTAGGCAGATTCCAACTTGGTAATGAGGTAAAACCTTCATAGTATCGCGACATTAGATACAGGTAGAAAAGCGTCAAAAAAGTAATAATAGAAAGGTAAATTAGCAAAATATTATTATTTATTGAATTGGTTAAAAGCTAAACAAACCTCAAAGATAATTATCTTTGAGGTTATGACCTTCCTAAATCGTTATTTGTTTTCAAATATCAATAACAACATTTCCTGTTTTTTCTCCTGTCATGACGTATTCATAAGCTTTTGAGATATTTTCTAATGAATAATTGCGATCTATTACAGGATTAAAAATCCCTTTTTCTAAAAGATTACTGATATAAGGAATCGTTTCATTTGTTGGGTAAGGAATAGGGAAAATGACTTTTTTCTTGAAAAGAGGAGAGGAGAGCGCATAAAAAATATTTTGGGCAAAAGGGCCTAATTCTGATGAAATATAAATGCCTTTTTTACTTAATAATGATTTACATTTTCCGAAAGTACTTTTGCCAACAGCATCAAATATAAAGTCATATTTTCCCTTACTTGTAGTAAAATCTTCTTTCGTATAATCATAAATTTTGTCTGCACCTAAAGATCGAATTAAGTCGATATTTTTAGTATTACAGGTCGCAGTAATTTCAACATCGTATTGTTTTACAAATTGTAGAAGCGCAGAACCGATTGCCCCTGTTGCACCATTAATGAGAATTTTTTGCCCTGCTTGAATATTGGTTTTTTGAATAAAGGTATAAGCATAATGAGCACCTTCTAAGCTTGCCGCAGCTTGTTGATTGTTTATATTTAAAGGAATAGAATATACATTTTTAGCTGGTATAGTAATATATTCAGCTTGTGACCCAGCTCCTAAATCATTGAAACCAAATACTTGATCATTGATATTGAAAGAGGTGACATTTTTTCCTTTGGCTATGACTTCACCAGCAAAATCAGTTCCTAAGATAATTTGTTTTGGTTTGAAAAAACCTAATATAAACCTCATGATAAAGGGTTTTGCGGTGAGATTAGCGCAGTCAGTTCTATTAACCGTCGTAGCGATAACTTTAATCAAAACCTCATTATCTTTTGGAGCAGGCCTTTCAATTTGCTCAATTTTAATCTGATTGGGTGTACCATAATTTTTACGGATTGCGGCTTTCATACTTAATGATATTATTTTGTTACTCGGTATAATTGAGCAATATAAATGAATTGTGATTGCAATCTTACAAAATAGCGTTAATGAATTTCTAATTATTCGACTTGCTTTATTTTTCAACCGATTAAAAATTCACTTATTATATCCTAGTTAATATATTGTTAATGTTCTAAGTAAGTTGACCTATATTATGACCTATTTGAAAAAAAATACTTTCTTTGCGCTCAATTTAGGAAACGGTATTTTTTATGCCATAGTATTAAATAAAACCATAGAGAAATGATGAAAAAATACTTATGTATTGGATTGATAATCATCCAATTTTTAGAAGGAAATGCACAAGTTAATATTGATGTATTAATGGACACGCTAAATATTCCTGCTACAAATATTCCAACTTCGATTGCTACAACTGGGCGAAATGTTTCAGTTATTACGGCTAAAGATATTCAGCAATTGCCTGTTACTTCGGTAGATGAAGTGTTGCGATATATTCCAGGAATTGAAGTGCAAGCGCGAAATGGATTTGGAGCGCAAGCAGATATTTCTATGCGTGGAAGTACATTTACGCAAGTCTTGATTTTGGTAGATGGGATGAGATTGAATGACCCTTTGACGGCTCATTTTAATAGTAATATTCCTATTGCATTGTCTGAAATTCATAGAATCGAAGTATTGAGAGGTCCAGCCGCAGCCATGTTCGGACCTGATGCAGTTGGAG
>CAKZLL010000408.1 GCA_937125475.1 uncultured Saprospiraceae bacterium
TCAATCACACTGTAACAAAAGTTATTTAATCAATTCAACCACTACTTTAGTGCGGTGATTTATATCCGTTATAATATCTCAAACTTTAGTCGAACATACTGATAATGTTGCGGTTAAAACTGCGATCTTAACCCATTTTAGATCACCGTGTTAAAGCAGCGGCGCAATTAAAAATATCAAATAACTTTTGTTACACTGTACTAATTCTGCTTATATTATATATCCCATACCCACCTCTTTTTAGGCAAAAAAAACTATTTAACTACATTAATTAGTTTTTTTTGCCTAAATTTGTTTTGTTCCAAAACTTCTAGCATGAATACAAAACAAAAAATCATACAAACAGCTACTCAAGTCTTCAATAAAAAAGGCTATAGTTCTGTCAACTTAAAAGAATTAGCGCAAGTACTAGGCATTAGTAGAGGCAACTTGACGTATCATTTTGCAACTAAAAATGAACTCTTAGAAACTATCGTTAAAGGGATGTGGGAAGAAATTGCAATAGCAAAAGCCAAAACAATGCAAGTTCCATCCTTTGCAAACATGCACAATCAGACTCGCCTATATCACAAATTTCAAAAAGAATATGCTTTCATTTTTTTAGATACACATGTTCAAAACCATCCTTTTGTCAAAGAACAATTAAAAGCAATGATAGAAAAGACAATTAAGGATTTTCATAAAATGATTGCTTTAGGAATCCAAGTAGGAACAGTCAAAGAAGAAACAATTCCTGGCACTTATAGAAGTTTGGTTTTATCTGTTTGGATGGTTAGTTTCTATTGGTTATCGCAGCAAACAACCCGTGAGAAAGCCGATGAAGAAAACGGAGAAAATGGAGAAAAAGTAATTTGGAATTTGATTTTACCGCATTTAACACAAAAAGGTCTTGATGGCTTTAAAGAATATTTTGGTGAAGCTTACTATAAAAAACTAGGCGAAGCATTCAACGTCAACCAATACTCATTTATCAATTTTTAAAAAAGAAAAGTAAGAGTGAAAACTCTAAAAAGTTAATACCTAATATCATATGAATAATTTTTTCTTTACCGAAGAACACGAATTATTTCGTCAAAGCTTTCGAGCTTTTTTAGACAAAGAAGTTCGTCCTAATATTGAGCAATGGGAAAATGACGGTCAAATTCCTCGTGATGTTTATAAACGCTTTGGAGAAATGGGCTTCATGGGTGTCACTTATCCTGAGAAATATGGAGGAATGGCTTTAGATACTTTTTTCTCAGTCGTGTATACTGAAGAAATGATACGTATGAATTCCAGCGGATTTAATACTTCAATTGGTGCGCATGCAGGTTTAGCGTTAGCACATATTAATGGAGAAGGTTCGGAAGCCCAAAAACAAAAATACCTAACCGCTGGCTTAAAAGGTGATTTGATTGGTTGTTTGGCAATCACAGAACCATCGGGCGGTTCTGATGTCGCTTCGTTGACTACTACTGCGGTAAAAGATGGCGATCATTATATTATCAATGGTTCTAAAACTTTTATTTCAAATGGTGTTTTGAGCGATTACATCATTGCAGCAGTTCGCACAGGCGGCAAAGGAGCGAAAGGAATTAGCATGATGATTATTGAGCGAGATAGAAAAGGAGTCAGCGCAACCGCTTTAAAAAAATTAGGTTGGCATGCTTCTGATACTGGAGAAATCGCTTTTGACGATGTGCGAGTGCCTGTTGAAAATCTATTAGGAGAAGAAAATAAAGGCTTTTTCTATATTATGCAGCATTTTGTTTCAGAGCGATTAGGTATGGCATTGATTGCGGTTTCGCAAGCTCAATTAGCTATTGATTTGGCGTTAAATTACATGGCAGAAAGAGAAGTTTTTGGAAGACCAATCAGCAAATTTCAAGTCTTACGCCATCGTATTGCACAAATGTCAGCAGAAACAACTTCGGCTCGTTCGTTTGTCTATTTATTGTACAAACAATATCAACAAGGCGATTATATCATCAAAGAGGCGGCTATGGCAAAATTGGTAGCAACGCAATTAAGCGATAAAGTTTGTTATGAATGCATGCGCATATTTGGTGGTTATGGTTATATGGAAAGCTATCCAATGGCTCGTTTACTTAGAGATAGTCAACTTGGAACTATTGGCGGTGGAACATCAGAAATTCTATGCGAAATCATCTCTAAAATGATGATTGATACAAAAGCTTATAAAGCTGCAATTAAACATTAGTAGTCTTGAAGAAAAAGCATCGGATGCCTTAAAGGCATCCGATGCTTAATACGATAAAAAATGTCAAATATAAAAGATAATACACCTATAATAATCGGTGTTGGGCAAATTAAGGAAGCAGTTCCAGAAAATTTGACAACAGCTTCTTCTCATGCTGACTTAGCTGCAAAAGCCGCTTTGTTAGCACTTCAAGATGCGAAAGATGAAACACTAGCCAATCAGATTGATGTGATTGCTGGCGTGAAAACTTTTGCCGATTCTTCACCTCAACATCAAGCCAAAACTGGACGCAATAACAATTTTCCTCGTTCGATTGGTAATAGAATTAAAGCTAACCCTAAGCAAGCAATTTATGCATCCGTTGGCGGTGATGCGCCTCAAAAGTTGGTTTCAGAATTTGCAGAAAAGCTAGCCGCAGGAGTTTGCGAAATGGTTTTATTGGCAGGTGGTGAAGCAATTGCAAATACTAAAGCCGCTAAAAAGCAAAAAATCAAACTAGATTGGGCAGAACATATTGATGGACAATTAGAAGACCGAGGAAGAAGTGGCGGAAAAATCATTACAAGTGCAGCCACAAGACATCGAGTGATTATGCCAATGCAATTTTACGCATTGATGGAAAATGCTCGACGGGCTTCACTTCAACAAGATATTCCTACTTATGCTCAGGAAATGGGTAAAAATATCAGCGAATTATCAGCAATAGCTGCAAAAAATCCATATGCTGTTGACCAAAATGTTTATGATGTAGCAACGATTATAACGCCATCCAAAATAAATCCAGTCATTATTGCGCCCTACACCAAGAAACTAATAGCAAAAGATCGAGTAAATCAAGGTGCTGCCGTTGTAATGACTACCGCAGGAAAAGCAAAAGAACTAGGGATTGCAGAAGATAAATGGGTTTATTTACACGGTTACGCCAATACAATGGAACCTGTTCTATTAGAACGTCCGTCTTTAGGTCAATCTGATGGAATGGAACAGGCGTTAGTTGGAGCATTAGTCAATGCAGGAAAGACAAGCGAAGATATTCAGCATTTTGATATTTATAGCTGTTTTCCAATCGTGGTGAGCGAAGCCAAACGAGCTTTAAAGATTAAAGAAAATGATAGTCGTCCAATGACTCAAACTGGCGGTTTACCGTTTTTTGGCGGGCCAGGAAATAATTATAGTATGCATGCCATTGCTTCTTTAGTGGAAAATCTACGAAAAGATAGTGGCAGTTTTGGTTTAGTTTATGCTAATGGTGGGTGGATGTCCAAACATGCGGTCGGTATTTACTCTACACAACCAATAGAAGGTGAATGGAAATCGAGTGATAGCACACCTTTTCAAGCTAAAGTAGATAAAAAACCTGTTATAAAAATCAACCGTAATCCGAACGGAGAAGCAATTTTAGAAACTTATACGATACATTATTATAAAGGTTTTCCTGTAAAAGCGATTATAATAGGGCGCTTAAAGGAAACCAACGAACGATTTTATGCTGCTACTCTTATGGCAGACAAAAAGACTGTTCAAATTTTAGCAAAACAAGATTGCCTTGAATCAACCATTTTTGTAGAAGCAGATCCACAAGGCAATCGTTTTGCTTTTAAAAAAGAAGATTTAGCAGCATTTCGACCTAGAGTCATTGATACTTTTCAAGAAGAATATAAATTCTGTACCGTAGAAAGAAACGGTTGGATTTTAAAAGTTACTATCAATCGTCCTGATGTACGAAATGCGCTGCATCCACCTGCCAATGAAGAATTAGCTGGTGTTTTTAATGCTTTTGAAAAAGACGAAAATCTACGAGTTGCAATCTTGACAGGAGCAGGTCATCAATCTTTTTCAGCAGGAAACGATTTAAAATATATGGCATCGGGCAAGCCAATGTATATTCCTAAAATGGGTTTTGCAGGATTGACCAGTCGAACTAAACGACTAAAACCTGTCATTGCTGCAGTCAATGGTTTAGCACTAGGCGGTGGGTTAGAAATCGCAATGGCTTGTGATATTATCGTTGCGGCGGATCATGCAAAATTCGGTTTACCAGAAGTGAAAGTTGGTTTGTTTGCTGGCGCAGGCGGTGTACAACGTTTGCCTAGACAAATTGGCAAAAAAGCAGCAATGGAAATGATGCTAACAGGGCAACCGATTGATTGTCAAAAAGCACTGGCATTAGGACTTATCAATTACGCTGTTCCAGCACAACAACTCATGGAAAAAGCAGAAAAACTGGCTTATTATATTACACAAGCCTCGCCAACAGCTATTCAAAGCACCTTGAAGTTATTTCACGCAACAGCCGATTACGCTAGCGAAGATAATGCAGTAACTGCTCCACACGATATTTTTGATGATTTATTAAATAGTAATGATTTTTGGGAAGGTTCAAGGGCTTTCGCTTTTCAGCAAAAGCCTAAATGGACGATTAAGAATACTTAAAAAAATTTAAGGGTCGGATGCCTTCAAGACATCCAACCCTTGACCAAATAAAACCAATATATAATGATACCAACTGATAATTTAAAACCTTTGATAGCTCATTTTTATCATTGGGAAAAAGTACAACCTAACAAAGTATTTCTTCGTCAACCCAAAGGCGATACTTGGCATACACTCACCTATGCCGAAGCTGGACAAGAAGCTCGAAAAATGGCAACTGCATTAGCTACAAAAGGCTTACAACAAGGTGATCATATTGGTATTCTTTCTAAGAACTGTTATCATTGGATATTGGCTGATTTAGCGATTATGATGGGCGGTTATATTTCTGTTCCTTTTTATGCAAGTCTGCCAAAAACACAATTAGCGGAAGTAATTGGATTAAGCGATATTAAAGCCATTTTTATAGGAAAACTAGATAAATGGGGCAATCGAGCAGAAGCAATTCCAGATGATGTACAAGCCATAAAATTTCCTCATTATAATGGAAATGCAACAATAACAGTCGGCGAAAATTGGAATAATTTAATTGCTGAACATCCTCCAAGAGTAGATGATTTTATACCAAGTTTAGATGACCTTTGGACAATAGTCTTCACTTCTGGAACAACAGGAACACCTAAAGGTGTAATGTTAGCACAACGTACACCTGTTAGCATGATGGCTGCCGAGAAAGAAACAAACTGGATTGGATTGTATAAAATTCCAGAAGTTCGTTGCTTATCCTATTTACCACTGAATCATGTTGGAGAAAGGATTGGGATGGAATTGATCGTCATTACATTAGGCGGAACGATTTCCTTTGCGGAAAATCTGGACACCTTTGCTCAAAACTTACGAGATACACAACCAACAGTATTTTTTGCCGTTCCTCGAATTTGGACAAAATTCTACTTGGGTGTTATTGCTAAAATACCAGCTCCAAAACTCAATTTCATGCTATCTAACCCTGCGATGGCAGAAAAAGTCAAACAACAAATTAAAGGTAGTTTAGGACTTTCTAAAGTAGCTGTTGCAGCAACAGGTTCAGCCATTACACCTGCTTATTTGAAAGATTTTTATAAAAAATTAGATATTCATTTAGTCGAAGCTTATGGTATGACAGAAGTTTGCGGTGGAATAACGAACACCCCTGATTTGGATGCTCCACAAGATTCCGTAGGTAGAGCACGTCCTTTTGCGGAAGTCAAAATTCATCCAGAAACAGGTGAGGTTTTATTAAAAACGCCTTTCTTAATGATGGGTTATTATAAAAATCCAGAAAAAACGGCTGAAGTTATTAAAGATGGTTGGATGCACAGTGGCGACAAAGGCACGATTGATGAAAAAGGCTACTTGCGCATTATTGGACGAGTAAAAGACGCTTTCAAAACTTCTAAAGGTAGCTATATTACACCGAATCCATTGGAAGAAGTTTTATCAGAAAACGATTATATCGAACAAATTTGCGTGGCAGGTTTGGGCATTCCTCAACCGATTGCTTTGGTTAATTTATCGGAAATTGGGCAAGCTGCTGATAAAGCAACTTTGGAGGCTTCTCTCTTGGAAAGTGTAGCGAATTTGAATAATCAAAGAGCGAATTTTGAAAAAATCTCTACTCTAGTTGTTCAAAAAGACGCATGGAGTGAAGAGAATGGCTGTCTAACGCCTACGATGAAAGTCAAGCGCAGTGTGATAGATGAGAAATTTGGAAAAGAATATTTAAACTGGCATCAAGCATCAGAAAAAGTAGTTTGGTTTTAAAGCAAAAATAAAGTATTTCAAACCCTCTAAATACTAGACTTTGTGTGCTACTGTGGCTAGTGATTTAGTGAAATGGCAAAAAAATTTGTTTTGTTCGAAGCAAAATTTGCCCGTTGCAGCAAATTAAGTAGCCACTGTACAAGTCTACTAATCATTTTAATAAAACAACTATAAAAATAAAACCATGGAAAAATTTGATTTTCAATTTTATGAATGGGAGAAAAAAACACCTAACAAACCATTTCTTCGCCAGCCTTTTGGTGATAAATGGGAAACATATACTTGGGCAGAAACGGCTCAAATGGTACGTAAATTAGCGACAGGTTTACAATCATTAGGACTACCACCAAGAAGTCATATTGGTTTGGTATCTAAAAACTGTCGAGAATGGGTAATTGCAGATTTAGCAATTATGATGGCAGGTTATGTCAGTCTTCCTTTTTATCCAACGCTCAAGGCGAAATCTATCAAAGAACTGGTCAAAATAGGTGATGTTAAAGCGATGTTTGCTGGAAAAATCGAAGATTGGGATGGTATGAAAGCTGGTGTTCCTAGCGATATGCCTTTAATTCGATTTCCACATTATAAAGGCTGTTCGGACATTCAAGAAGGAGAAGAATGGTTTAGTTTTATTGATAAACATGAACCATTACAAGGCAATCCAACACCTA
This sequence comes from uncultured Saprospiraceae bacterium, assembly GCA_937125475.1. GTDB lineage: Bacteria > Bacteroidota > Bacteroidia > Chitinophagales > Saprospiraceae > CAKZLL01. Next base: position 7,048 of record CAKZLL010000408.1, read on the forward strand.
ACTTAGATGATATTTGGACGATTGTTTTTACTTCTGGAACAACAGGAACACCAAAGGGTGTGGTCATGGATTATCGAGCATTGTCACATACTAAAAATGTTTTAGTAGAAAATAATCATTTACAAATATCAGAAACAGGCGATAACCGCTTTTTCTCCTTTTTACCGCTCAATCATATTGCAGAAAGAGTAGTCGTAGAATCGAATGCTTTGTTTTGGAATGGGACAATTTCATTTGCAGAAACATTAGAAACATTTGCTAAGAATTTGCAAGAAACTCAACCTACTTTGTTCTTCGCTGTTCCTCGAATTTGGACAAAATTCAAGTTAGGTATTTTATCAAAAGTACCTCAAAAGCGATTGGATTTACTATTGAAAATTCCTGTGATCAAAAATGTGATCAAAAAGAAAATGAAAGCAGGATTAGGTTTGACAAACGTTAGAGGTTGTTTGACTGGTGCTGCTTCTATTCCAGAAGAAACCAAAGACTTTTTTAGAAAACTAGATATTCCAATTTCGGAAGCTTATGGAATGACGGAAAACTGTGGTTGTTGTACTTGCTTGGAAGCTACGCATATCAAGCCATTTTCTGTTGGAAAACCTTGGTGGGGCTGTGACTTGAAATTAGAAGAAGGAACGAACCAAATTCTAATGAAAGCGCCTTACATGATGAAGGAATATTATAAATCTCCTGAGATAACGGCCGAAACTATCAAAGATGGTTGGTTGCACACAGGTGATCAAGGGCGTATTGATAAAGATGGATATTTATATATTACAGGTCGAGTAAAAGATACTTTCAAAACGACAAAAGGTAAATTTATCATACCATCTCCGATTGAATGGCATTTTGCACAAGACAATAATATTGAACAGATTTGCTTGTTGGGCTTAGGTTGTCCGCAGCCTGTTGCATTGGTTGTATTATCAGAAATTGGTCTAGCTGTATCTCCAGAAGAGGTTAAAGCAAGTTTAGCTAGTACTTTGAAAGATGTTAATTCAAAAGTAAAAGCACACGAAAAGGTTTCTACAATTATTGTAGTAAAAGATGCTTGGAGTGTTGAAAATGAATTGCTAACACCAACATTGAAAGTTAAACGAAATGTAATTGGACAACGTTATCACAACTTACTTTTAGGGTGGCATGAAGATAATGAGGCGATAGTTTTTGAATAAAAATGCTTCTAAAAGTGTCGAACGCCTTGAAGGTGTTCGACACTTAAATGCTAAAAATTAATCCAACAATGCAAAAAGAATATTTAGAAGAAGAACATATAATGTTCCAAGAAACAGTCCGAGAGTTTTTCACAAAGGAAGTTGCGCCGTTTGAAGCACAATGGGAAAAAGATGGGCAAGTATCTCGAGAAATTTGGAAAAGAGCAGGTGATTTAGGGATTTTAGCAATTGACATTCCAGAAGAATATGGCGGTTTAGGTTTAAATGATTACCGATATAATGCCATTGTTTTAGAGGAAATGAGCCGAGCAAATATCACAGGAACAGGTTTTGGAACACAAAACGAAATTGTCGTTCCTTACCTAAATCATTATTGCACACCAGAACAAAAAGCTAAATTCTTTCCAAAAATGGCTGCTGGTGAATGGATTGGCGCATTAGCGATGTCTGAACCTGCTGCTGGAAGTGATTTGAAAGGTATTAGAAGTACAGCCATAAAGCAAGGCGACCATTATATATTAAATGGTTCTAAGATTTTTATTACAAATGGTATTATGTGCGATTTTGCAGTAACGGCTGTAAAAACAAACCCTGAATTAGGTTCAAAGGGCTTTGCATTATTATTAGTTGAAAGTACATTTGAGGGATTTACTAAAGGGAAAAATCTGGATAAAATTGGGATGAAATCCCAAGATACCGCAGAGTTGTTTTTTGATAATGTAAAAGTGCCTGTTGAGAATTTATTGGGTGAAGATGGGAAAGGTTTTTACTATATGATGCACAATTTGCCTCAAGAGCGATTGTCTATTGCATTTACTGCAATTGGTGCGATGGAAGGCGCTTTAGAATGGACAATACAATATTGTCAAGAACGAAAAGCATTTGGCAGGTCGATTGGAACATTTCAAAATTCAAGATTTAAGTTGGCTGAAATGAGCACTGAAATTACTATTGCTAGAACCTTCGTAGATAAATGTGCCATAGAATTAAACGAAAAGCGATTAACCGCAGAAAAAGCCGCAATGGCTAAGTACTGGCTCACCGATTTGCAATTCAAAATCATGGACGATTGCTTGCAATTACACGGTGGTTATGGCTATATGAATGAATTTGCTATCGCTAAAGCTTGGCGAGACGCACGAGTTCAAAGAATATACGGCGGTACGAATGAAATTATGAAAGAAATCATCGGTCGTAGTTTAGGATTTTAATTGGAATTGATATAAAAATCACGTTTACTAACTTTTAAAAGTTTAGTAAATGTCAAGACAATAAAAAAGTAAACAATGCAAAAGCATTTATTAGAAGAGGAACACATAATGTTTCAAGAAGCATTTCGAGCATTTATACAAAAAGAAATCACACCTTATCACGCTCAATGGGAAAAAGATAAACAAGTATCAAGAGACGTTTGGCTCAAAGCAGGAGAAAACGGATTTTTATGCATGGATTTGCCCGAAGAATATGGCGGTTTGGATTTAAAGGATTTTAGATATAATTGTATCATTACTGAAGAAATGGTCAGAGCAGGCGCACATGGGCCAGGTTTCGTTTTGCACAATGATGTAATGGCTCCTTATTTCACAAGCTACTTCAATGATGAGCAAAAGAAGCGTTGGATGCCAGGATTGATAAAAGGAGAAACTATTTCTGCAATCGCCATGACTGAACCAGGTACAGGAAGTGATCTTGTAAATATCCGAACAACTGCGATTAAAAATGGCGATCATTATGTTTTAAATGGTGCAAAAACTTTTATCACGAATGGAATTTTAAGTGATTTGGTGATTGTAGTGGTAAAAACAGATCCAAATGAAACACACAAAGGAATTAGTCTTTTAGTCGTCGAACGAGGAATGGAAGGTTTTTCGAGAGGTAATAATTTGGAGAAAATAGGAATGGCTGCACAAGATACAGCAGAACTATTTTTTGATAATGTGAAAGTACCAGCCAAAAATTTATTAGGTCAAGAAGGGCGAGGATTCTACTATTTGATGCATAATTTGGCGCAAGAAAGGCTTTCTATTGCAGTGGCTTCTTGTGCTGGCGCAGAAAAAATTCTTGAAACCACTATTCAATATTGTAAAGACAGAACTGCTTTTGGTAAACCAATTGGAAAATTCCAAAATTCTCGTTTCAAGTTAGCTGAAATGAAAACGGAAGTAACTATTGCTAGAGTTTTTGTTGACCAATGTATTCAAAAAATCATCGCTGGTGAATTGACCGCAGAAGAAGCAGCTATGGCAAAATATTGGGTTTCTGACTTGCAAGGTAAAGTCGTTGACCAATGTCTACAATTGCATGGCGGTTATGGTTTTATGAAAGAATATGAAGTCGCTAGAGCTTATGTTGATGGACGTATTCAACGAATTTATGGCGGTACAAATGAGATTATGAAAGAGATTATTGGTCGTTCTATGGGCTTTTAATCTTAGATATTTAAAATAAAAGGATGAGTAAGTCAACTTGGAATATATCAAAAGCACCTTCTCAAAAAGGTAAAATAGCTATCGTTACAGGTGCAAATGCTGGATTGGGTTTTGAAACTGCTTTAGCTTTAGCTGAAAAAGGAGCTAAAGTCATCATGGCGTGTAGAAATCAGACCAAAGCAGAAAAAGCAAAAGCTGCGATTTTACAAAAAGTACCAAATGGTGATTTAGAAATCATGGAAATTGATTTGAGTAAATTAGCATCAGTTAGAAGTTTTGCAAACGCTTTTTTAAATAAATATGATGCTTTGCATTTGTTAATTAACAATGCAGGAATAATGATTCCTCCGTATCAAAAAACGGAAGATGGGTTTGAATTACAAATGGCAGCTAATTATTTCGGACACTTTTTATTGACTGGTTTGCTCTTGGATAAAGTAATGAAAACGCCCGAATCAAGAGTTGTTTCTCTTAGTTCTATTGCTCATAAAAATGGAGCAATTCATTTTGATAATTTACATTGGGAAAAGGATTATTCCAAAATGAAAGCTTATGAACAGAGTAAATTGGCTTGTTTAATATTCGCTTTTGAACTTCAACGGCGATTAAAAAAAGCAGGTTCTTCAACGATTTCTGTTGCTGCTCATCCTGGTATTTCAAATACTGAATTATCTAAACATGTACCAAAGTTGATGTATTTTTTAATAAGACCGTTAGCAGGTCTTTATATTCATAAACCTAAAAAAGGGGCTTTGCCTACATTAATGGCGGCTTTAGGAACGGAAGTCAAAGGAGGAGACTATTATGGTCCAACAGGTAATAAATCTGAAACAAAAGGACCTCCAGGATTAGCAAGATCAAAAAGTAAAGCAAGAAATGAAGAATTAGCAAATCGACTTTGGAGTGTTTCAGAAGAATTGACAGGCGTAAAAATTCTTTGATTTTAAAAACCGTTTTTTGTAAAAGAATATCAAGACAAAAAGATAAAATGTCTATAGAAAACAAAGCAAATAAACCAATCAACCCAGCCAAAAGGTATATTCTACGGCTTTTAGCACTTGCTAAAAAAGACCGAGACATTGGCAATCGAGCACCTGATTTATCTATCTGGGATGCAGCAGCAACCAAAGGATTATCTCAAGACAAGGCTGTTGCGACTTTTTTAGATGGTTATGCCGAAAGGCCTGCTTTGGGAAAACGCACTTATGAAATTCAAACGAATAAATTAGGCGAAAAAGTTCGTAAATATTTGCCTGCTTTTGAAACCATCACGTATCAAGCATTCCACGATAAAATCAAAGCTTTAGCAATGGCTTGGCGAACACATCCGCATTGTCAAGTTCATCGAGATGAGTTTGTTTGTATTATGGGGTTTGCAGATTTGGATTTGGCTGTGATTGATGTTGCTTGTTCTTATGCAAAAGCGATTACCGTGCCTTTGACGAGTAGTACAGCAGGCGCGGATCTTGGAGAAATTTTCACCAATATTGAGCCTGTTGTTTTGGCAAGTACCATTACGGATTTGATGCTTTCTGTAGAACATGCTATTCAACAAAAGACGGTCAAAAGTGTATTGGTTTTCAATTACGATGGTCGAATAGATGCCGAAAAAGCGATAGTTGAGAAAGCAAAAGCAAGATTAAAAGAAGCAAATGCCGCTATTCATTTGGTTCTATTTGATGATTTAATTGCTTATGGTAAACAACAAAGTTTTTCCTTTCTTCCGCCTGCGGAAAATGAACAAGAAAAACTGGCAATGATTATTCATTCGTCGGGTAGTACAGGTAAACCTAAAGGGGCTTGTATTAGCAACAAAGCAATGATAAATTCTTGGAAAGGAAAACGATTAGTATTACCACGAGTATCCGTGATTATGGCACCGTTTAACCACATGATGGGACGTACTGAAATGTATGCTACGTTGAGTGTTGGCGGAACAGCTTATTTTACTTTGCAACCAGATATGTCCACTCTATTTGAGGATATTCGATTGGTAAGACCTACTGCACTACTATTCTATCCTCGAATTTTTGAATTAATTTATCAGCATTTTCAAAATGAAGTCACTCGTCAAGTAAGGCTGACAAAAGGTAATCGTACAATTATTGAAGCCGAAGTCAAAGCTAAAATGGGTAAATCCTACTTGGGCGACCGACTTTTATATGGTGTGGTTGGTTCTGCGCCAACTTCTGCTAAGGTTAAACAATTCATCATCGAATGTTTTGATATTCTATTGATAGAAGGTTATGGAAATACAGAAGCAGGAAGCGGAAGTTTGACCATTCAAGACCGAATTAATAGAGATATTGTTCTGGATTATAAATTAGTTGACGTTCCAGAATTGGGTTATTTTACAACAGATAAACCTTATCCAAGAGGTGAATTTTGTGTAAAAACCAAGTTTGGAATTAAAGAATATTACAAGCAGCCCGAAGCAACGGCAGGTTTGATGGATGCTGACGGTTATCAACTAACTGGCGATATTGTAGAAGAACGAGCCAATGAACGTATTGTGATTATTGACCGTCGGAAAGATGTGCTTAAATTATCACAAGGAGAATATGTCGCAGTTGGTCCTTTAGGAAAAGTTTTTGAAAGTGGTAGTGCATTGGTGCATCAAATTTATGTTTATGGAAATAGTCATCGCTCCTATTTATTAGCGGTGATTGTTCCAGAAATGGAAGTGGCGCATAAATTATTAGGTGAAAAATTTACGACCAATCAATTAAAAAATCTAATCCGTCAAGAATTACAAAAAGTAGGTCTTGCAGAAGATTTAAAAAGTTTTGAAATTCCTCGTGATTTTATTATTGAACACGAGAAATTTAGTCAAAAAAATGACCTTTTATCTTCGGTCAGAAAATATTTACGACCTGCCCTTAAACGAAAATATAGTGCAGACTTAGAAGCATTATACGAAGCGCACGACCAAGCAAAAGATGCTAAAATTGAAGCCTTAAAAGATCCAAATTCTACATTGAGTACACTCGAAAAACTGGTTGTATTATTAGAAAGTCAATTGGGAATAGAAGGCATTGAAACGGTTCAACCTTATACTTTTAATGAACTCGGAGGCGACTCTTTAGGTGCAGCATTATTTTCTATGTCGATTGAAGAAATCTTTGGCGTTTCTTTAGCCGCTGATGTTATTCTTTCTCCAACAGGCAGTTTGCAGCAATGGGCAAACCTGATCAATCAAGCTCAAAATCACGAGCAGCAACCAACTACTTTTTCAACTATTCATGGAAAAGGCGCAACTACTGTATTTGCAAAAGATTTAGAACTTGACCAATTTTTGGAAAGCGATCTTTTAGTAAATGCCAATGATTTACCGTTTGCTGATAGCTTGCCTTCTACGGTTTTACTCACTGGTGCAAATGGCTTTTTAGGTCATATTCTTTGCTTGGGGTGGATGAAAAAATTATCCCAAAATGATGGCAAGCTGATTTGTCTAGTTCGAGCAAAAGATAATATTGTAGCTCACGAAAGATTAGCAAAAGAGTTCAAAGGCGTAGACAAAGAACTTGAAACGGAATTTCATGAACTTGCAAAAAATCATTTGGAAGTTTTGGCAGGCGATATTTCTAAACCTTTATTGGGATTAGGCGAAGATGATTTCAATCGCTTGGCAACCGAGGTCGATAGAATTTGTCATCCTGCGGCTTTTGTCAATCATCGTTTGGCGTATCAACATCTTTTCGGACCTAATGTAGTTGGAACAGCGGAAATTATTCGATTAGCGATTTCGGATAAACGAAAACCAGTTGACTTTATTTCTTCGTTGGCAGTCGGGCAATTATTGGATATTTCCAAAATGAATAATGAAGCATCACCGCTTTTAGAGCAAGTTCAGCTTAGTAAACATTATGCCGCAGGCTATGCGACCAGTAAATGGGCTGCAGAGCATTTATTACAAAAAGCCAGCAAAGCATACAACTTACCAATCAATACTTTTCGATGCGATATGATACTCGCTCATCAAACTTATAAAGGACAAATCAATATTTCTGATATGTTTACTCGTTTGTTGTATAGTATTATTACGACTGGTTTAGCACCTGCTTCTTTTTATATTCCAAATGTCGATGGCAGTAAAGCTAAAGGACATTACGACGGTTTGCCTGTCGATGTGATTGCAAAAACAATTATTGGTATAAGTGACTGTAAATATAGCGGTTATCATACCTTCAACACCGAAAATTATCATCACAATGATGGTATTTCTTTAGATGAATTCGTGGATTGGATAGAAACAGCAGGTTATTCTATTCATCGAATTGCAAATCATGGCGACTGGGTGAAGCGCATCAAAGATAAATTAACGACATTGCCAGAAGAGCAGCGTCAGCAATCGGTATTGGATTTAATGCCTGCTTTTAGTCGTCCTTATCCAACCCATTTAAAAACTGCTGATTGTGATAATTTTAAAAAATTAGTTCATCAACTGAATAACAGAAACGATGTTTCATCTTTATCAGAAGCTTTTATTCATAAATGTTTAGCGGATATTGAGCTTCGAAATAAGTAAAAACCTTATTCCATTTTTATTTAAAAAACTTATGTAAACCATATTTTTATGAAATTTAAAATATCAATCTTCTTAATTGCTATTTTCAGTATTGTCGCTTGTAAACAATCAAATACTGAGACTAATACTGCTACTCAACCAGCTAAACACAATATTGATGAAGAAAAATTAGCTAAAGAAACGACTAAAACTAACTGGCTTCGTCCACCTTTTAAGTATTGGTCAATCAAAAATGTAGATAAATTATTTGCTGTAGGAACAATTGCGAAAGGCGATAATGTAGCTAATTTTGAAAAAGGTTCAAATGACTTGACTGGTTTGAAAATTGAACAATTTGATGGTAAAGTATATGGTTTTGAAGAGCATTTAGACTCGAATAGAACCGATGGTTTTTTGGTTTTACACCAAGGAAAAATCATCTATGAAAAGTACTTTAGTAATATGACAGAAAACACTCGACACAATTGGTTTTCTGTTTCTAAGTCGTTGACAGGTTTAACAGGAGCTATGTTAGCAGCCGAAGGAAAAATAGATTTACAAAAACCAGTCGTGGAATATTTACCAGAACTAAAAGGTTCGGCTTGGGATGGGCCGACGGTTCAACAAGCCATGAATATGGAAGTAAATATCAAGTTTGATGAAGTTTATTTAGATCCAAGATCAGATGCTTATAAGTTCAGCCGTATCACTAAATTTGTGGTTAATCCTAAAATCGAACCTGAATTTGATAATGTAACGGATTATTTTAAATCAGTCAAAAGTGGCGAGAATACAGATGAGTTATTCCATTACGTAAGTTTAAATACAGAAGTAATTGGAATGATTATCAAAAAAGTAACTGGAAAAGAACCGTCGCAAGTGATGAGCGAAAAGGTTTGGTCGAAAATGGGCGCAGAACAAGATGGTTTTGTGGTTCGTGATCCGAATGGTTATGAAATGGTAAGTGCAGCGATTAATTCTACGCTTAGAGATGCTGGTCGTTTAGGTCAAATGATGTTGAATGATGGTTATTTTAATGGTCAGCAAATCGTTCCTAAGTCAGTTGTTGAAACGATTGAAAAAGGCGGAAGCGTCGAAAAATTCGCGCAATCAAAAAGAGGAAAAGTATTTAAAAATTATCACTACACCAATCAATGGTGGCATACAGATAAGGAAGCGTATTTTGCAAAAGGCTTGTTCGGACAATGGATTTATGTTGATCCTACGACTGAAACGGTTATCGTGAAATTTACAACATCGGATATTCCAACTTCTACTGAATATGATTGGATGAATAATATGAATTTGATGAATGCAATTGTGAAGCATTTGGGAGAATCGAATTAAAGAATTAAAAAACAATAATCTCCCAAAAAATAGATTTATACTAATCCACCTCTAGAATTTGCATTAATTTTAGAGGTGGATTAGTATTATATAGTGGTTAGTTATTTAGTAAAATACAACATTAAATTTGCCCGTTGTAGCAAATTTAATGTTGTACAAATTCTACCACATGAGATAAAATCTACTTCTTTTGGTATAGTACCAGTCCATATTCAAAAGTCATATTAATTATGATAAAATTTATCCTTCTTCTTCATTATTTTCATCAGCGATAGCTAAGAATATCCCTTCAAAAAACACCTCGAATAAGAAAAAATTCTCCTCGATACTTAATACAACTTCTAAACATGGATTGGTATAAAATATAATAAATTTTATGTTTTGGATTAATCAAAATAGTTACTAAACATCACTAAAACATAAAAGGCAATTTTTTTATTTTCAATTCCCTTAGTTTATGAATTTTTGTAGATTTACCAAATAGTAAGGAAAACAACAGTCTTTTCATTGAAAAAACAGATTATGCTTCAGAAAAAGCGGACAAATGATAGATACATACAGGGCATTCGCTCAAATGACACTACTATATTAGAAGAAATTTATCAAAAATATAGTCAAGCTATTATTAAGCTCGTGACGGATAATAATGGTACGATTGATGATGCTAGAGATGTCATTCAAGAGAGTTTGATTGTTATTTTCAAAAAAACAAAAGACGAAGATTTTCAACTCACTAGTAGCTTTTTGACTTATTTTTATGCTATTGCTAGAAACATCTGGTTTAAAATGTTAAGAAAAAAAAGGATGAGTGAGGTATCAATTAATGAAAACTTGGTATTAATAGAAAAAAGTAATGTAGAAGCAGCGATTTTCAAAAGAGAAAAACACAACTTTTATCTCAGCAAATTCAAAAAGCTAGGTGGACAATGTCAACAACTTTTAGAATACTATACGCAAGGAAAAAAAGTAAAAGAAATCGTCCAGCTCATGGGGTTTTCGAGCGAAGGATATGTCCGAAAACGAAAATTTAAATGTAAAGAACAACTCATTAAGATTATAAAACAAGACCAAAATTATCAAGAACTCATAATGTAAATACATAGAGTTATGAATATTTTAAAATGAATTGCCCTAAGCTAAGCATTATTTTAAATTATCATTATGGATAAAAATAATAGACAAGAATCGATAGAATTGTACCTTCAAGGGAAACTTGAGGGGCAATCGTTACATGATTTTGAACAACAGCTCAAAGTCGATAAAACGCTTCAAGAGGATGTTACAATTTCCAAAGATGTGGAGGAAGTAATCAATGAAGTGGAATCAGAAGAACTTTTTAAGGAAAATTTATTGAAACTTGGAGGTCAATATGTAGTGGCTCAAAAACCTAAAACTAATGCCACTTCTTTTCCATTAAATTGGGGGATTATCATTTTAGTTGTAGTAGTTTTGGCAGTAGTAGGCTACTTTTTTTGGCAACAACAAAATATTTCAAATTCAGTAGAACCAGAACAAATATTTGCTAGTTATTATGAGCCTTATCCTTCTAGTTCGATTACTCGAAGTAATGTTGACACAGATGAGGCTTATCAGAATGCTATCAAAGCCTATAATAATGAGAAGTATAGTGAAGCCATCGAAGGCTTAACCACAAAACCAGCCGATATTCCAACTCAATTACTGCTGAGTAATTGTTATCTGAAAGTTTCACCACCAGAAACGCAAAAAGCCATTGAAGCACTTAAATCAATTGCAGAAGGGGATTCTGATTTATATTCAACCACAGCCAATTGGTACTTAGCTTTAGCTTATTTACAAAATAATCAAGAGAATGAAGCTAAAGCTATTTTTAAAGATTTAAGTCAAAATGGCTCTAATCGATATGCTAATTTGGCAAAGAAAATACTTGCTGAATGGAAGTAATTTTAACAAAAAATAAAAACACTTATTAGCAAATCTACAATATTCAATAATTCCTACGCTTATACCATCGAAAACCTAAAAAAGCCATCAATAACCCTAAAAATCCCAATCCAACACTCCAAAAAGAAAAAACTGAATTTCCCTTCTTAATCGGCTGTGCATCGCCCAAACTCACAAAACCCGACCAATAAAACGGATGTGCTTGTTCAGGAAAAGCATTCTCCAAATAGGTCAACTTTGCTTGATGCAAGGCTTTATCTTTTCGCATACCTTCCGCAAGATTTTTATAGAACAAAGGCATGAGTTCACTTGTCGATTGATCGTTCATTTTCCAAAGGCTCATCACTACACTCGGAATACCCGCATACATAAATCCTCTGCCTAAACTCATCACGCCTTCGCCTTCTATTTCTTTACCGACACCTGTTTCGCAAGCACTCAAAACCGCTAGTTGTGCGTTGGTTTCCAATGTGGTGATTTCGTAATGATGTAGTAAATTGTCCTTATTGGTTTCATTCTCTAAATTTGAAAATACCAAATGTGCATTACTCGGATTGTCCAAACTCGGCTGACCGTGCATCGCTAAGTGAAGAATACCAAAATCAGGAGCTTGTTTTGTAAAATTGGCTTTAGTCGCTGTTGGACTACAATCAAATTCACCATCAAAATAATTGGCAATCGCTTGAATTTCTTTGGCAGTACCTTTGAGTTGAGCTACATTACTTCTTAGCGTTTTCATATTGCCTCTTTGTGCGACTGCATTGTTGGATTTGTATGCTGGCGCAAAGGCGAGCACCTTATCATTGGTTTTTAATTGTTGATACTGTCTTTGGTTTTCGAGTAGCAAAGTCCCAGAATAACCATAATGGAATTGATAATCATTCAGTGCGTAAGGCAAATTCAAATAATTGACCTTTTGAGTAGTAACAGCTTTGCTTAGTAAGGCTTCAAAAGGCAAATAATTCAAAGTTGCATCAGGAACAATAACCAACTCTTTTATATCAGCAGACAATCGACTTGTAATAGGTTCTAAAATGTGTTGATAACCTTGATGCGCCAAATTGACAAAATTTTGAAAATTCTCTCTTTCCGTTTGATTTGTCGCATCGGTCTGTTGTAAATTGGCTTGTAAACTTTCCAGTAGTTGGCTTTCTTTTTCTCCTTTAGGCAAGGTCAACAATTGACTATTTTTTTTATCAATTACAAAAACATAAAACAAACTATCTGCTGTAAAGTACTGAATCAAAGCCTGTTGAGATTGCAACAAATCTTTTTGAATGGTAGAAATAGTCGCAATGCTGGCTTGATATTCTAAATTGAAATAAGATTGATAATAGGTTTGAAGTGTATCTTTAAGTTTGGCGAATTGGATATTGGCTTCTGTGAAGCGTTGCTCATTCAGTTGGTAATTTCCACTATCTTTTTCCTCTTCTAGTTCTAGTTTTTTTTGTTGAAAAAAGGTTAAATTTCTTTTTAAATTAGCTTCCCTTTCTAGTAAATCTTCTGGAACATTCGTTGCTAATTTTCCTTGCTCACCGATTAGATTTTCTAGTAAAATGACCGCTTTTTCCTTTTCACTCCATTCAAAAGCCATTTTTAAATATTGGTCATCATCCGTAGCTTGATAGAGTTCAGCAGCAAGACTTATTGCATTTTTATACGTGTCAGAATAGATGTTGAGGTTTTCTTTAGAAGCATCAAATACCATGTTCTGACGCATCGTTTCCGTCCATTTGATGGCTAATTGATAAGTATTTAGAGCTTGTTGTTTGCTTTCTTCTGTATTGATGGCTTCTAATACAATGGCTTTTTGATGTAAAGAAGTAAGCACATATTCAGCTCGCAAAGGATTCTGAATAGAGGTAGGCTGATTAATATCATTTATATCTTCAAAATCTGAAATATTAGTTGCTGATGATTTTTGAAAACAAAGTAATGCTTCTTTATTTTTGCCTTGTGCGTATAGCGTTTGTCCTAATATGTTGTAAGCACTAGACATAAGCTCGTCTTTGTCAGAATTATCATCTTTCCCAAAACTATTACGCTCTTTTTCATACTTCAAAGTTATGGATTTTAGCGGTTTTTCCGCAGCTTCATAATTTTTTTGATAAAATGATAATCGACCTTTTAAGAACAAAAAAGCAGAAGAATTCGATCCTTCATCCTTATGTAGCTTTATTAATTTTTTAGTATAAAAAGCGGCATGATCCAATTCTGATAAAGCAAAATAGTTGTTGATAAAAAGGTCATAAATTTTTCCTTTAAGGATGATATACTTCTGTTCTGAATAATCATTTTCTTTTATCCCCTTAATCCTTTCTAATATAACTAAAGATTGATTGTACTGTTTCAGCCGAAACAATACTTCACTATGATGAATACTTATATCAATACTTTCATTCGTTGGAGTGCTTATTGCTTGAGAAATATTGAGAGACTTTGAGAAGCAAAATTCAGCACGTTTGACATTAAAATGATTTAAATAATTCAGCCCTTGATTGTTGTACAAAGTAGCTATATGAAAAGAGTCTGATTCGTTTTTTTTCGGCTTATTCTCTATCAGTTGAAGTGATTGATTATTATAAAAAATAGCTTTTTCTATATCTAAAGTAGTATTATAATATACACCGAATAGCTCATAAATAGCATCAAAAATATCTGTATTTAACTGATGTTCTTTAGCCATTTTTTCTGCGCCAATCAAACACAAATGCATACTATCTAATTCACTCTTGTAGTAATAACTTGAAGCTAAAGTGATAACTGACCATGCCTTGTTTTCTCTTTCTTTCAGATTTTCAAAAATTTCAATTGCTGTTTTCAACGCAATGATGGAACTATCATAAGCTTCATGAATAGAATACCATTCTCCTAAAGATTGATAAACATTTCCCTTTAGTAAGTTATTTTTTGATAAATATTGATTCGATAGTTCTACCGCTTGTCTTAGATAGGTTTCACCTTGAAGTGATGGAATGTAGTCTTCATACCAATAAGCACTCAATAAACATTCTACAACTCTTTCCCAATTGTTAGCTTTTTTATATAAAGTTTTAGCTTCTAATAATTTTGGAAAAGCAGCTTCGTATTGTCCATTTTCAAACAATTTATCTGAAAGCTCTTCGACCCGTTTAGCATCAGATACTGAGTTAGTAGATTGAAAAGCCCAAAATAAAGAGATGGTCATGATTAATCCTAAAAACTTCAATAAGTTCATACTTCGTTTCATATATTTTAGTACTCTACATCTAATAAAAACCATAAAACAATTTTCTAAAAATAGAAAAAACAACCTAACTATTTGTAAGTTAGGCTGTTTTTAAGTCTAAAATTTTTAAAAAAAAGGGGGCTTTAACAATTTCTGCATTTTAGTCCAATGTGGGCTTGCCCCATTGTTTTAACTCCTTGAAAAACAACGGGGCAAGACACCGCTGGATTAAAAGAATACTCATTTTGGCAGAAATTGTCAAAGAACCAAAAAAAGTAATCTACATAATATATTTCAATCGCATTATATTAGACTACTACGTCTTGTTCTATCCAAGGACCAGTCGAAAAAGTATCCATAAATATAGGTTTCTTTTCATCATCATGATATATAATACTAATATTTATGTTTTGACCTTCAAGGAGCATAAGCATGCTATTTAATTTATCAAATTCTGGATGCTTAAAATTACAGAAAAATTCTCTACTCTCATGTTTCTTAAAAGGAAAAACATTACCACTAGGTATTAATATAGGCATTCCTAAATTATTATCATCATAAGCAACATCTGCCTCAGGTAATATCAGTGGAGCTATTGAAATTTGAATACAACTAATGAGATCTAAGACTTCTTGCTCTAAAGGGAGATCAAGAGGACTATACTTAAAAAAAATGCTGTAATAAGGGTCTGTTAGGGCTGTGTCTACTTCTACTGGTGGGTAACCAATTTTTTTTGATACTCTTACAGATGTTACTTTAGGTCTTTTCTTTTTTGGAGGATTTATTAGAATTGGATCTGTGTTATCACTCATGATTTAATATTTAAGTAAGTTATATTAATCTACCATTGGAATGTAGATTAATGTTAGAAATGAATTGTCGATTATTTATACCAATAAATATAAAAAGGTTCCTACTATTTCAAAAAAGTTTTTAATGAAAAAGCAATTTCAAAAAATGCCTCGTCAAAAATCAAGATTTTTTATTTTAAATTATGGTACTGGCTCAGCTAGATTAGGAGGTCAGTTATTTAATACTCACTCATCAAATACCGAATATCTCAAAAGACAATTTTCTATTTTTGATAAGTATTAACCTTACGAGATAGTTCCGATAACTATCGTGAGGCATAAAGAACTATTATTTTCTTCCACACCTATTTGTCCAGCTTGCTTACAGTAATGATACGAATTTTGGACATAGTTTAATCATACATTTTAATTTTTTTAATTTTTTTTCACTTTACAGGGGAATACTTCATTGTCGGATGGTATAGATAAATGTAAATCATCAATTTCAAGTAGGTAAAACCATAAAGACAAACAGAATGATACATTTAAAAACAAGTTTTAAGTCTCTTTGGGATAAAAAAAAATTGCCGTCTAGCAGTGAATATCAAACTCGCTCGACTCATACTTTTTCCTCAAAGGACAAGACAATAACAACAATTACAGAAAGAGTGAAAGGAAGTCGTATCAATAATCGAAAAAACCAAGAATGGCTGAATGAATTGGAGCGTCAAATGATTGGAAATATTAGTAAAATCAACTTTACTGCAAATAATTTAGCGGCATATATGGACATTAGCCATCGTCAATTGTATCGCTTAATGCATGAGCGTTTAGGCGAAACACCACATCATTACATCAAAAATTCTAAACTTAATTACGCCAAAGAATTACTCGAAACCCAACAAGTTAGATCAGTCAAAGCTGCGGCTTACTCGACAGGCTTCCCAAACACGACCTATTTTTCTAAACAATTCAAAGCTAAATTTGGGTATTTACCATCCGAGTTATTGTAAGCGTTGCGATTACGAGTTAGCTATCTTTCGATTACTATTTTGAATTAGTGACACTTGTAACAATAGTCAACTCGCAATACAAAACATCTGGCAGGAATTGAATAGTATTTGGCAGGAATTGAGTACACATATATCATAAATAAAAAATATTAAAATTATATATTTGTATTGAATTTAAAACCAATTTTTATTTCACAAAATCACCTTGTAAAACACAAATCGAACCTCAATCTTGTTCAATAAAACAGTGATCAAGATTAATTTTTAAATCCTATTCATTAACAAGAATATTTTATTATGAATTTTAAACTACAAACCTTTCGAGGTTTCGCTAGAATAGCGAACCTATGTCAAACAAGACAAAACGCCAATATGCTAAGACTTATACTTCCCCTTTTTATGACACTAATTTTTCAAACGAGCATTCAAGCTCAAGATATTGTCCCAATTCCATTAACTCCAGCAAGTTTTAACTTTGACTGTGTTGCAGAGGCTTCTCCTCCTTATCAGTATACAACAGGATCAATGCCTGGAGGCGATGTGATTTATTCTAGTACTTATCCTAATGTTGGTAGTACAGGTATGCCCGCATCCAATACTATTTCTAATGGTACTGTAACTTATAATTTACAACCTTATACTGGTAATAATGCTTTACAATTAACCAATAGTACTGGTTCTACTGGTGATTTAACTTTTCAGACTCCAACTCAAATCTCTAAATTGCACCTTGCTGCATTCAGTGTTTATGGAACAACTAATGTTAATGTTGTAGTTACGTTTTCTGATAATACAACAGAGCAAGTTGGGACTAACTTTACTTTAAATGATTGGTTCAACGGTCCTTCGGTGGTTCATACACTTAATGGGCGAGTAACTTCTGGTGGTTCGGTGTATAATCTAAATTCTGGTAATCCTAGAATATATACATATGCCTTCGATATTTCACCAATTAATCAATCTAAGCTGGTTTCCAAAGTAACTGTTACAAGAACAGGTGGTCCAACTACGAGTAAGCCGTACTTTGTTGGTGTTGCAGGAACAGAAATAGCAGACTTCGCGATGGATTTAGCAGCAGATACCATCTGTTCTACTGAAAACGAATGGTATGTTCCTATTGAAATAGATTCAGTGTTTAATGATATTAGTACAATTGATTTAGTACTAGATTATGATACTACTAAAATGACTTACAATAGTGTAACGGGCGCTTCTAATCTAAATACAACAAGTAATCCTATTACAGTAATAGATAGCAGTGGTCAATTAACTATTTCTTGGTCAAACGGAACAGGTGCAACTATTGGTAACGAAGCATTAATGACCTTAGAGTTCATTCCAGCAGGTGGCGCATCTGATTTTAGTGCAATTGCTGGTCAAATGACTGACTTTTCATGGAGTTCACCTGGCATAATCACAGATATCAATAACGACATAATATTTGGTGCTTACAATGACCAGATAGGTGCAGTAATCAATACTTGTTACTCTTTTTCTGGTAATATAGCTTACAACAATGGTTCACAAACAATATTTAATAATCTCGATATTATCGCAACAGGTTCAGGTTTACAGCCTGATACATTCAGTGTCAACCCAGTAGATGGTAGTTATTTAGTAAATACTATATTAAATGGTGTGACATACGATTTAACTTACAATACTACCGATGCACATGGTGGTGCTAATGCTACGGATGCCTTAAAAATATTACTAGATACATCTAATACTATTTTCTTATTTGGTCTAAAAGCTTGGGCAGCAGATGTGAACGCTGATAATATGATTACTGGAGCAGATGCTTCGGAAATACAATCAAGATTTGTATCCAATAGTGTGACTAGCTACTCAAGTAATCAAGACTGGACATTTGATTTACAATCTATTTCATTGTTAGGTAATCGTTCTAATGAAGTAATACGTGGTATAGCAATGGGTGATGTTAATGGTTCTCTTCATAATAGTAATCCCATAACAAATACTATGGCTGATACATTCATAACTGTAAACAATGGTGATAGAATATTACTTCCTATCCGATTGAAGCAGACTGAAAATATAGGTGCAATGTCTCTAGTGGCAAATTTCCCATCAAATGCTATGACTATTCATGATGTGATGCTAGGAGACAATACTTCAATTATGAATGATGTTGATGGTGACGAACTTCGTGCAGCTTGGACAGGTCTTAATTTTCAAAATCTTGCAACGGATGATGTACTCGTCTATATAGATGCGACGATTAATGATGTAGCAGGATATGATGCTTCACCACTTAGTTTCAGTCAAGAAACTGAACTGGCAGATAGTACGGCGGAAGTTATTTCACAAGTAACGCTAAGTGTTCCTACTATGTTTGTAACGAACACTAACAACGTCGCAGCAGCAGCAATAGGTCTTCGCAACTTCCCAAATCCTTTTTCTAATCAAATGACGATTGAATATGACTTGTCAGCTACTAGCGATGTATCTATTCAAGTATTCAACGCATTGGGTCAAGAAATTACTCAATTAGTGAATGAAACACAACAAGAAGGAAAACAGCGTGCTATTTGGAATGCTGATACATATGCGGGAGGTATTTACTTCTATACTATAACTATTACAGAAGGCAGCCAAAGCCACAAAGCGACTAAACAAGTTGTACTTATAAAGTAAATGATCGAATGTATTTTCATCATTTAATTTAATATTCTTGAATTGTTTATTAAATTCATGAGCCTTAGTCCAACACTAGATAGATACTGGAAATCCAGCGTTTCATCTAGTGTTTGACTAAGGCTTTTTTAAAATAAATTAGGTTCTTTGACAATTTTTGCCAGAACTGAATTTTATCAATTAAAACAAATGTATAATTGTTTGAAAATCAAAGG
>CAKZLL010000409.1 GCA_937125475.1 uncultured Saprospiraceae bacterium
AGTCCATTCCTAAAATTGCTGACAAGTCGGGGGATAGGGGCAAGTCTTTACCCATTCTGCGAATCATCGTGTCAATGGTGTTAACACTTGATGCTGCAATTTTCACTAATACATGACCAGCTTTTGCTGCTGGTTGCTCTAATTCTGCTGATTCAAATTTGGCATTTTCGCCATACTCATTAATCATCATTACTTTCATAGATATTTTAATTTTAGTGGTTAAATAGATTTGTTCGGTAATAAAGCATCGGATGCCTTTGAGGCATCCGATGCTTAAAAGTCCGACGCTTAAAATCAAAAAAATGAACATTACAAAAATATCATTAGACAATAATCGAGTAACCTTTTTGGTCATTATTGTTATTACCATACTTGGATTGATTGGTTACAGTCAGCTATCGCGAGATGCAATGCCGCCTTTTACGATTAGAACGTGTAGCATTATCACTAATTTTCCTGGTGCATCGCCTGAGCGAGTGGAAAAATTAGTAACGGATAAGATAGAAAAAGTCGTTCAAGAAATTCCTGAACTCAAAACCGTGACGAGCGAAAGCCGAACAGGATTGTCTATTGTAAAAGCGAAATTAGCAGACAATGTTAAAGCCGAAAATTTACAAGCGATTTGGGATAAAATCCGTCGAAAAATTGATGGCATTCAATCCGAATTGCCTGACAATACGCATCCAAATGTAAAAGACGATGGCGTTGGCGTGGTCTATGGTATTCAGTTGGGATTGGAAGGCGATGGATTTTCTTTTGCAGAAATGAAAACCTATGCCGATAAAGTCAAAGACGACCTTATTCGATTGGACGAAGTGGCACGAGTTGATATTGGCGGCGTGCAAGAAGAACAGGTTTTTATCGAATTTGATAATGCGAGATTGGCACAATACGGCATTTCTGCCAATCAAGTTAAAAATACAATTTCAACGACAAATATCGTTTTCCCAGGTGGTGAAGTCGCACTTGAAAATGAACGAATTGTCATCGAACCAACAGGAAATTATGAAAATTTAGACGATTTAAAAAATACATTAATCAAAGTCGGACAAAAGGATTTGGTCAAATTGGGCGATATTACCAATATTCGATTAGGTTATAAAACACCGACAAACACCAAGATTAAAGTTAATGGAAATGATGGTTTAGTGATTGCACTTGCGTTGAAAAAAGGCGAAAATTTAACAAAATTAGGTAAAAAAGTAGATGAAAGAATATTGAATTATAATGCCAATTTTCCATTAGGAATTTCGGTAGAACGCATTGCATCACAAGATGTTTATGTCAATCAAAGAATTAGTGCATTTGTTGGAAATGTGATACAATCAATCGTTATTGTTTTGGCAGTGATGTTGTTGTTTTTAGGCTTTCGGACGGGAATGGTTGTCGCAAGTCTTATTCCTTTGGCAATGGTGATGACCTTGATGATTATGAATCTTTTAGGCGTTGGACTAAATCAAGTTACGCTTGCTGCATTGATTATGGCACTCGGAATGTTGGTTGATAATTCCATTGTGGTTTCCGAGGCGATTTTAGTAAAAATAAACGATGGTTCAACACCTCGAAATGCCGCAATTTCAGCCACAAAAGAGCTAACAATACCTTTACTTATCTCGACATTAACGACTTCTGCGGCATTTTTAGCCTTCTTTCTTGCCCAAAATACAATGGGCGAAATGATGGGAAATATTTTTATTGTTATCACTATTACCTTGCTTTGTTCGTGGATATTGGCGTTGTCTTTTGTGGCAATGTTGGGCGTGTTTTTTATTAAAATAAAACAATCAAAAAACACGAACAATGAAGGCGAAACAAAAGCAGATTTTTTTGAGAAACTCAATATTCAATACAAAAAACTCTTGGTTTGGGCATTGCATCGTCCGATAACTTTTATATTAATTGTGGTTGGAATGTTTATCGGTTCTTTGTTTTTATTTACAACATTGCCGTTCATTTTTATGCCTGATAGTGATAGAAATTTAGTGGTTGTTAATGTTAATTTGCCACAAGGTTCTAAGGTTGAAGAAACAGAAAAAGTCGTTACAGGTTTATCTGATTTTATGAAAAAAAATCTTTTGGTTGCTACTGATGATTTGGATAAAAAAGAAGGCATTATCAATTGGACTTCTTTTATTTCAAAAGGGCCAAAATCTTATGACCTCGGTTATCATCAAGGACAAGCCAACTCAAGTTATGCACACCTTTTAATCAATACAACAGATTATCGTGCTAACAAAATGGTCATTGAAAAATTAGATAAATATGCTTTTGATAATTTTCCAAATGCGGAAATTTCTGTTAGCCCGTTGGGTTCAGCAGGTGGCTCAAAGTTCGATGTAAGCGTGAGAGTTACAGGCGAAAATCCTAAAGAATTGCTCAAAATAACCGAGCAAGTCAAGCAAAAATTATCCGAAATTGACGGCACAAAAAATATTAGTGATGATTGGGGCCCAAAGATTAAAAAAATCGTAATCGACATCAATCAAGACAAAGCAAGTCGAGCAGGTTTGACCAATCAAGATATTGCAATTTCGTTGAGAACGTCTTTGTCAGGTTTGAATATTGGCGATTATCGGGATTTGAGTGGAAATATTCCAATCATTATGCACGATGGCGACGATGAATTGACGGCACACGATTTAGAAAGTATCAATATTTTTTCGCAACAAACGGGAAAAAATGTACCGTTAATACAAGTTGCGAATGTTGATGTAAAATGGCAATTAGCGAAGATTTTAAGAAAAGACCTCAATAGAACGATTACGATAAATTGTGATGCTTCCGAAGGAAAAACGCCTTCCGAAATCACTCGGAAATTAACACCGATACTTAATGATTTATCGAAAGATTGGCAGCCAAATTATACGTACAATCTTGGTGGTGAGAGCGAAAAAAGTGCAGAGGCATTAGGTGCTGTTGGTGCAAAATTACCGATTGCAGGATTTATTATTTTGTTATTATTAATGTTACAATTCAATTCTTTTCGTAAGACATTTATTGTTTTGGCATCTATTCCGCTTGGAATGATAGGCGTAGTTTTAGGCTTGTTTTTGTTTCAATCTTACTTTGGATTTATGGCGTTTTTGGGTTTGATTTCCTTAGCAGGAATTGTGATTAACAATGCGATTGTCTTATTAGACCGAGTTGAAATAGAGATTACGGAATTTAACAAATCGCCGTATCAAGCTATCATTGATGCTGCTCAACAACGATTTAGACCAATTTTACTGACTACCTTTACCACCGTTTTAGGATTAATTCCGTTATATTTAGGTGGTGGTTTGATGTGGGAACCGATGGCGGTTGCCATTATGGTTGGGTTACTTTTTGCTACGGTGATTACCTTGCTTTTTGTGCCGATTATGTATAAATTGTTGTTTCGAGTAAAAATGAATGATGAAAGCAGTTAAGAAATTACAATCCTATTTTTTTGATTATAGATTTGAAATATTAGGAATTATATTGACTTGGATTTTATTTGGTGGAACACTTATTTCCGCCACTATTTTCCATGAAATCTTATTGCCCATTAGTATTTTTATATTAATGGGCGTTTCGATTGTCATGGTAAAAAACAAGCGAAAAACAACCCGTTTGGTTTTTATCACATTTGCGGTTTTGATGCTTACAATATCATTATTAAGCATTTTTAGAGAAAAACAAAGTGGTTTAGCAATCATCTCTCTTATTATCTTTTTGGTATTTTTCACCTTATTGAGTTTTGAGGTTTTCCGACAAATGCTACAAGAAACAACCGTTACACATAATATTATTATTGCTGCTTTCGATTGTTATTTACTGCTCGGCATCATGGGCGCAACGCTTTTTACTATCATTTTATATTTCAATCCAAATGCTTATTCCAACATCGAAACTTCTACACACGTTTTTGATAAAATGCTCTATTTTAGTTTCATTACACTTACCTCGATTGGTTATGGTGATATTTCACCTCTTACGCCTTTAGCGGAGAAATTAACTGCTTTCTTTGGTTTGATTGGACATTTTTATTCGGTGGTGGTGGTTGGGATTATTGTTGGAAAATATGTGTCGAGTTGAGTTTTTCTACAAACCCAACGTACTACACCAATCTCTAATCACCTATCTATCTGCATTTTAAATATTGCTATGGTCAAAATCAAAAAGTAACGGTATCACTAATTCATCCTATTGTTCCTTTTTCATAATCCGTTCCCGATGCATCTTGCCCCAATTTGTCAATTCCAAAATCAACGGTACAAGCGTATAACCATAATCCGTTAGTCGATAAGTCACCTTGACAGGAATGGTATCATAAACCTTTCTAATCACCAATTCATTTTGTTCCAAAATCTTCAACTCTTTGGACAACATTCTTGGTGAGATTTTAGGCAAACCTTTCTGTAATTCTGAATATCGAAACTCGCCATTGCAAAGTATAGCGATGATTTGCATTTTCCAACGACCTGCCGCAATGTCCAATGTATCTTGAATAGCTTGTAAATCTTTTCGATAATGTTCGATGATTTCCAAAGGCGATTTGTCTATTCTGTAACTTTTAAACGCTTCAATTTGTGCTTGTAGTTCTTTATCCATTTCTATTCGTTTTTGCAAAGATACACTATACTTTGGTATAGTGCTATATTTTATATAGTTACTACTTCGTAGCTTTGTATTATTGTTAATTTAAAAAAAATGGAATATGAAAATCTTATTTTGGATAGTAAGTCTTGGCTTAGTTGCTTTTGAAATGGCAGCAGGAATTGGAAAACAAATTGGTGGTAAAATGGCTATGGATTGGATGAATAAATTAGGTGTTGCCAAACCTTTTATGAGTGCATTTGGCGGTTTAGAAGTAGGAGCTGCTGGTGTTATTCTTTATAGTCTTTTTAACAAGAGTGCTTTCTTTGACAAACTTGTGCCGTGGGCTTGTTTGTTACTTGTCATTCTAAAAGTAGTAGAACTAATTTTACAATATAAAGCAAGTGAGCCATTTGCTGCAATGGTTGGACCTATCGTAGTGATTGCATTGACAGCAGGATTTTATTTTTTAAGACAAAACTTATAAAAGATGAATAAAACGGTTCTTGTTTTCGGTGCAAATGGTAATGTAGGTAGTCATGTTGTCAATCAAGCGTTGGCTGCTGGTTATAAAATAAAGGCTTTTGTCAGAAGTCCACACAAATTTAAGCATTCAGAACATCCTAATGTGGAAGTATTCAAAGGTGATGCAACCAATTTTGATGATGTCGAAAAAGCGATTAAGGGCGTTGATATTGTTGTCAGTTGTTTGGGCAATCCGCCAAAGAAAAAAATCCATATAATGGATAAAGCTTATGAAAATATAATATTAGCTGCATCTGAAGAGCCTAATCCGCCACGTTGTTTAATGATTTCGACTATTGGAACAAATGGTTCTTCTTGGTTTGTTCGATTTTTGCTTCAACTTTTTAACGGAAAAGATGGCTTTGCAGATTATGAAAAAGCAGATAAACGAGTTCTTGATGAAAAAAATGTTCCTTTTGTCGTCATTCGACCTGCTGGATTGACTAATAAACAAGGAAAAGGAAGCTATCGAATTATTAATAAACAAACTGTTTTCTTTCCAAAGTTCATGGCTCGTGCTGATGTTGCTCAATTTTTTGTGGATTGTTTGAGTGATACTTCTTTTGATGGTAGAGTGGTAATGATTGAAGGAGCTTAATCACTAATGTCAACGGCTTCCTTTCTAATGGAGGAAGCCGCTGAAAAGGCAAGTTATTTATTTTAAAACTCTAAATCACTACCCGCCGTTTAAGTCTATTCAGAATAGAACAAGATAAAGTTGTAATATGGGAAGAGAGGTTTTTATGAAAAATCGTTAATTCATGCTTTGGGTGTGAGTTGACGGTTTTGCGCCAGGCTTGAACTAACATAAAAATGCTCGTTACGACTACAAGTCATAACGAGCATTTTCATGTCGGTGTGAGTGTGAATAAAATTTAAGCTGTTGCACAACAACCATCTTCGGCACACTGACAATATTTTCGATTATATAAATGAAACCCGACTAACGCTAAAGCAGGAGTATAAATCGCTTGTTCTGCTAAATGAATCAATTCTATTTTTTCATTCAAAATTACGAATAATAAAACGGACCAAGATGTCCAAAGTGCATACTTTATCCAATTTTTAGAAGTATTTTGAACCGACCAATAAATAGCAAAAAAGGAAATACCTAAGAATAAATAATCCATCATGCTCCACCAAGTAGGTGCGCCTGAACAGCAGGAAGCGGAACAGGTTTGTGCGATAAATATAAACGGTGTAGCAATACAGTGAATAAGGCATAAACCACTAGCAAATGCTCCTAAAGTATCTGATTTCTTGATGGCTGTTGATTGCATATTTAATTGTTTTTTTATAAAAAATTGATGCTCTTTTTTAATTTAACCTTTCTAAGTTTCTTCTTTATTTGATAATTAGAGTAGAATATTTACTTTTGCAAATGCAACCTTGTTGCACTTATCTCAATGTTGCAAATATAACAATTTTCAACACAAATGCAACAATGTTGCACTTGTAAACATTTTGAAACAAAAAATTTTAAGAAAAGAAACTTTAGAATGAAGCAGAGTCTAAAAATATCAATAGCATTTATACTTATAACTGGCGCATTGACACAAAAAAAGCTATGTCAACATCTTGGTTTTGGACAAACTAAACATCACTCTTCTTATGCAATCTCGAATCAAGATGTTCCAGAGAATGATAAGTCAACGGATAATAATATAGGAAGTTATTCCATTTCTGATGAGGTGTATGAATGGGATAATTCCCAATTTGATTGGGTAAAAATTGATAATATAGAACCAATGCCTCCAGCAACGTTTGTTTCTTCTTCTGTTAATAATTATGACTCTGAATCTATTACCATTGAATGGAAACAATTAATGAATATTAAATATAAATTAAAATACTATAAGGAGTTAGAGACAGAAATGTATGCACCAATTTTTAATAAAGCATTGAAAGCTATTGATGGCAAGGAAGTAACGATCAAAGGCTATGTCATTCCAATAGAAATAGAGAGTGAAATGATGGCTTTATCTGCAAATTCTTATTCTTCTTGTTTTTTTTGTGGAAAAGCTAGCCCAGCATCCGTTATGAGTTTACATTTGAAAAAGTACAAATTTTATAAAACAGATGCCTTTAAGAAATTTCGTGGAACACTACATTTGAATTATGATGACCCCAATGAATTTTATTATATTTTAAAAGATGCTGTACCTATAAAGTAGAAAAAATGACAAAAAAAATAGTAAACACTATAAAACCTACTACTATTCTATCTGGCTTTCTGGGCGCAGGAAAAACGACTTACCTGAACCACTTACTCAATAGCAAGCCTGATACACGTTTTGCGATTATTGAAAATGAACTTGGTAAGCAAAGCATTGATAGTGAATTAATTATCAGAGCAGAAGACGGAATTGTAGAATTAAATAATGGCTGCCTTTGTTGTTCCTTAAACGATAATTTGTACGATATTCTAAACACACTTTTTGAGCGAAAGGACGAATATGACGAAATCATAATTGAAGCCACAGGAGTAGCTGACCCGAGAGGACTAGCCGAACCGTTTATCGTTCATCCTGCTATCAAAAAGCAATTTCCATTAAAAGGAATTATCTGTTTGGTAGATGCAGAACTCGTTGAAGACCAAATCCAAGAAACGGAAGAAGCTATTCATCAAGTTACCTTTAGTGATATACTTTTAGTGAATAAAACCGACTTAGTTACGAAGCAATATCTAAATGATTTATCTCAACGACTACAACAATTAAATCCATTGGCAAAAATCGTTTTTGGTCATCAAAATAATTTTCCTGATATTGAAATCACAGCCCATAACACGGATTTAGACAAAATATTAGACGCACCGCATTCACATAATGCACCTACTCTCCTATTTCCTGTTCAGAAGTCGCATCATCATCACCATCATGAACATACTGATGTGGTTTCAATTATTCTGACCTTCGACCGACCTTTTAATCGGCAGAAATTAGGATATGTTCTAACCGTCTATTTGACTTTACAGGCAAAAGACTTATATCGAATGAAAGGCTTATTATGGTTCAAAGATTTGGAAGAACAATACGTTTTACAATCCGTTGGAAAACGGCATAGCATTGATGCCAAACGACCGTGGAAACCAACTGAAAAAAGAGAAAGTAAAATTGTTTTTATTGGTAAAAATATTCAAAGAAAAGGATTAGAAAGAATAATGAAACAATGCTTGGATAAATAGTTTAGTTGATCTTTTTGTTATTAGATTTTATTCAATAGTATTAAAAACTTTAAGAAACTCTTTGATAAATAATGAGTAGTTTTTAAAAATCAACTCCTTATATATTGGTTAGGATTGATAATAAGATTTTTTATAATCTGCCAAAACAGATAGATTTAAAATGGTTTTGGCAGATTATAATTAACAAAAATTACATCAACGGTCGTCCACCATCAACAGGAAAAACACACCCCGTAGAAAATGTAAACTGCTCTACAATTCCAATCAATGCTTTCGCCACATCGCTACTTTCTGCAATTCTTGCTAAAGGCGTTTTACTTTTTTGTTCATCAATATAAGACTGCGGAAAAGTCTTTGCATATTCGCCCATTACCCAACCTGGCGATAATGAAACCACACGAATTTTCGGAGCTAAAGCACGACCTAATGACCTTGTCATGCTGTCCATTGCTGCTTTTGAAGCACAATAAGCCACATTACTACCAACGCCTGTTCGTGCAGCAATCGACGAAATATTCACCACAATAGAATTTTCTCCTTTTTCTAATAATGTTTTAAATGCTCGAACACAAGCAAATGAACCACGAACATTAATTTGAAAAATTCTATCAATCCATTCGTCTGTCAAACCGTCTAAGTCGTCATGTGGAACAGGCGTAGTAACACCAGAATTATTAACTAAAACATCCAATCGACCATATTTTTCACGAACAAAATTCGCCATTTGGGCTAACGATTCGCTATTCGTCACCGATGCTTGATATATCGAATGTCCGTCATTTTCTAAACTTTCCAAAGTCTCTTGTGCTTTGGTTTGATTGGAATTATAGTTCACAATGACTTGATAACCTGCTTTGGCTAAATGCCTGCAAATTTCTGAACCTATTCCGCCGCTTCCACCTGTTACAAGTGCTGTTTTCATAATAATTACGAATTACGAACTACCTCTCACGAAGTTTATCTGAGTAATTACGAATTAGGAATGAAAACTGCATGACACAATTCCTAATTCTTAATTTTTAATTATCCAAAAAAATCTGCTTTTCGACCTTTCACACCAGGTTTTACAGCGAATAATGCACCGCCTAATTCATCACCTTCTTTCATTCCAGAGGTAATAAAAAGTGTATCCAAGTCATCGCCACCAAAAGTACAAGAAGTCGTGCAAAGAGCAGGCACATCAATTTGGTCTAAAATTTTTCCATTTCGACTATCGAAACAAACGACTTTACCACCTAAGTAGAATGCCGCCCAAAGGTTATCATTTTCATCAATGGTCATTCCGTCAGGCAATTCGCTACCGAAGTTCAGGAAATCCTGTTGATTTTCAATGTTCCCTGTTTCTAAATCATAATCGAAAGACATCATTTTGAATTGACGAGTATCAATATAAAACATCTTATCAGCTGCCTTTGTCCAAGCTAAACCATTAGAGACTTTTATATCAGATACTTTCTTTGTTAATGTCAAATCCGCATCTAAACAGTACAATGCACCAACCGCATCCCGAGGCGGGTTAATTGCCATTGTTCCTCCCCAAAGTCGTCCTTTCGGATCACACTTTACGTCATTAAAGCGATTAAGCGGTAAATGACTTTCTGGGTCGATAATGTTTTTCATTTCACCCGTTTCTGGATTGAAAAAGGCGAAACCATGCTGCATTGCTAAAATCAAACCACCACTTTTGCAAGGAATTGCACCGCCAACCATTTGACCAACAGAGTAAGTTGTATTCTTTCCCGTTTTCGGGTCATAATGATGAATTAAACCGTGTGGAATATTCACCCACCATAATTTACCAGTTCGATAATCCCAAACTGGACCTTCGCCTAAAGCTGTATTTTTTATATGTAAAATTGGTTCTGCTTTCATTTTTTATCGTTTTAAAGGGTCAGACGCTTTGAAAGCATCCGACCTTTATATTTTATTTAAACCATGTATTGAAACGCTAATAAAAAGACCAACGTAAAAACGAAAAATCCTAACAAAAGATAACTCACTCTATCCAATTTCCCTGGCACAACATACCAGCCATTTTCTTTTTCAGGTTTACCTTCTGCTTTGAATTTTGCTTGCTGACCAGGAATAGAATATTCTGACCATTCTTCTTGAAATCCATCCAAAGCAATACTTGCTGCGATAGATACTACGATATTTACCACTGCACCAATAACCGCATACCAAGGCCAAGAAATATCTGTAAATTGAGAAACTAACGCTAATGCTACAAATCCAATCACTACTCCAACCAATAAACCTCTTTCACTGGTGTGTTTAGAATAGAAACCAAGTCCATACATCGCCAATTTTGCACCAACGAAATAAGAACCGATTTTGGTTAATAATTTTAAAACACTTTCCGTATCACCAGAAAAGATGAATGCAGGAATAATAATCAACATTGCCCAAAAAACAGTTGATATTCGAGCTACTTTTAAATAATGTTCAGGTGTTTCATCAGGTCTAAAATATTTTTGATAAAAACCCTCTGTTGAAATAGTTGCAAAGGAGTTAAGTGCAGAAGAAAGGCTCGACATGCTTGCTGCTAAAACGGCGGCAGCTATCAATCCTATAAAGCCTGGAAACGCTTTTTCTTGAGCAAATTCTAACATGATGTTATTATTATTCTCAAATGTTTTCCCACCATAATAATGGAAAAATAATATTCCAATAAAGATGAAAAGGAAGTAAATGAAAAATGCACCAAAGCCCATTAACGCCAATGATTTCTTAGCATCGCCCATGTTTTTTGCGCCTAATGTACGTTGCATCATCATTTGATTAGCACCGTAAACCGTCACATGATAAACCGTCATCGCAATCACACCTGCCCAAACCGTTGTATCTATTTTCCAATCTAAACTTGTATTAATCGGATTGATTTTACCTTTATCTTTCAATGAAGAAAGGACTTCACTCAATGGTTCTGGAATCTCGCCCAATAAAGCGACTAAAACAAAAATACCTCCAATCAAGAAAATCCCAGATTGCAAAACGTCTGTCCAAATTACGGCTGTAATTCCTCCAAGTGAGGTATAAACCAGTGTAATAATTGAAACAATTACGATACTTGTCAATACACTAACGCCTGTAATATAGGCGATTACGAAAGAGGAAGCCACTAAAACTGCCGCAGAAGACAATAATTGTGTTACCAAGAAAATAATCGAAATAGTTGTTCGTGAGGCTTTTCCAAAGCGTTTTTCTTGATATTCATAAATCGACACCACGCCCGTTTGCATAAAAAACGGTAGAAATAACGCCATCACCAAAATTATCACCAATGGATAATTCAAGTGTATTGCAATCACCGACAAACCCGAACCATACGACCAAGCAGGCGCACCCAAAAAGGTCATCGCACTCACATAAGTTGCTAAAACCGAAATTCCTATTGCCCACCAAGGCGTTGTTTTTTGACCAATATAAAAGTCTTCGGCAGTTGTTACTTTCTTTGATAAAACAAAACCAAGCAATAAATTGATTGCTAAGTAACCTATAATAATGCTCCAATTTAATACGCCTATTTCGTCCATGGTTTTGATTTGATTGATAGGTATTAAAAAAATAAATATTGGTGTCGGTGCGATGCACTTAATCTTTAATTGTTATTATATTTTCTACAAGTGGTATCAGTCCTATGGACTTTTCAATTCAAAATCGTAATTAATTCGTCTGGTAAAAATGCTCCAGAGGAGCTATACCGTTTGTAGAAATCATTGACAAAAAATAATTTTAAGATACATCGTACCGACACCATTCTGTGTTTTTTTTATTCTGCAGCTACTTTTCCATAGCGACGAACTCTCAAATCCGCCTGTTCTTTATGTCCTTTAAATCCTTCGATTTCACACAAACGAGAACAATAACTACCAACCAAAGCACTTGCTTCATCGGTTGTTACTCTCTGGTAAGTACAAGTTTTGATGAATTTTCCAACCCAAAGACCACCTGTATAACGAGCCGCTTTTTTAGTTGGTAAGGTATGATTTGTACCAATTGCCTTATCTCCGTACGCCACATTTGTGCGATTTCCTAAAAATAATGCCCCAAAGTTGGTCATATTATTTAAAAAATAGTCAGGATTAGCTGTATTCACTTGAACGTGTTCACTCGCAATATCATCAGCTACTGCCAACATTTCTGCTTCGCTTTCCACCAAAATCACTTCACCGTAATCACGCCAAGCCAAACTTGCCATATCTGCCGTTGGTAAAACTGCTAATTGCTTTTCAACTTCGGCAGCAATACCGTAAGCAATCGTTTCAGAAGTCGTCAGACAAACTGATGGCGAATTGGGGCCATGTTCTGCTTGTCCCAAAAGGTCTGTTACTACTTGTTCGACATCGCAAGTATCATCACAAATTACCAAAGTTTCTGTTGGACCTGCCAATAAATCAATTCCAACTTGACCAAACAATTGGCGTTTTGCTTCAGCTACATATTGGTTTCCTGGACCAACAATCATATCGACTTGTTGCATTCCTACACAACCAAATGCCATAGAAGCCATTGCTTGAACACCACCTAAAATATAGATTTCATCTGCTCCACCAAAGTGCATTGCTGCAACAGTTTCAGCAGGTGGTAAACCTGTTTTTGGTGAAGGAGGCGTACAAGCGATTACTTTTTTTACACCAGCTACTTTTGCAGTCAAAACAGACATGTGAGCAGATGCTACCATCGGATAACGACCGCCAGGCACATAGCACCCAACGCTATTCACAGGTACATTTTTATGCCCTAAAATCACACCTGGAATGGTTTCAATCTCAACATCTCGCAATGCAGATTTTTGAATTTGTGCAAAACGACGAACTTGTGCTTGTGCCCATTTGATGTCTTCTTGTGTGTTTTTTGGGACAGTTGCCACAATTTCTTGAATTTTCTCGTCTGATAAACGAAAACTTTCTGGAGACCATTTATCGAATTTTTGAGATAACTCTCGAACCGCTTCATCTCCTCTTGTTTGTACATCGGTTAAAATACCTTCTACAATCTGACGGGTTTTGGCTTGATTTGCAGCCACATTTCCTGCCTCTTTTCCTTTTTTAATATACTTAATCGCCATGTTAAAATATTTCGTTATTAAGGGTCGGACGCTTTTGAAGCGTCCGACCCTTTTAATCTTTATTTTATATTTTTAAAAAATTTAATATCTCGTTCTACCGCTTTTATTCGGTTTTCATCTTTAAATAAATGATGCTTACTTTCGTAAGAATAAAACTCAAAAGGTTTTCCTTTTTCATATAATTTCGCTGCCAAACTTTCTGACCAACGATAAGGAACAGAGGTTTCTTTCGTTGCATGATGAATGATAATTGGCATAGATAATTCATCAATAAAATGTATTGGGTCACCACTCGCTATATCATATTCAAAACCCAAATTTTGAATAGTTGTATCCAAACGAGCCATGTAGTTTTTCATAGAGTTAGGTGAAATATTATTCCAATTTTCGTCATTCCATTTTCCATAATAAATCGCTTGTTCGGGCGTACTCGCAGAAACAGCAGACCAAAGACTTGCCGCTTTTATTTTGTCAGTTGCCAATAACATTTTCAAACCAACATCACCTCCCATCGAGTGCCCCATGTAATAAACATTGTCCAAATCCACATTTTCCATGCCTTGAAATGCTGTTATTAAATGTAAAACATCAATCGCATAATAAGTACTTGCTAAGTAGCTTGTCTTCGTATATTCAAAACCATCGGAAACATTATGACCTCGATAATCAGGTGTAATCGCTAAAAAACCTTGCTCTGCATAACTTTCTGGAATGCCTCTATAATAATCACCTGGTCGCCAATCTTTTCCTGTTTTATTGCTGACACCATATTTTTTAGGTTCTGGATGAAAGCCATGTCCAAAGATTAGAATTGGAAATCCATCTTTAGGCTTTTCTGTCGTTGGTGTATTGACTAAAGCATATATTTTTAAACTATCAGAATGATATGAATATAAATCTGCTTTGTATTTTTCCGTGCCTTGTAGTTCTTTTTCAAAAGTTAGATTGGCGTTGTAAGTTCGATTTTGTAAGCCTTTGATCGAGATTGGCGCAACAGATTTTTCGGTTTGTACATTGGTTGGCTCTTGATTGCAACTGATTAGAAGTAGCAAAACGAACAAGTATGTTATTTTTTGAAAATGTTGCATTTAGTTTATATTTCTAAGGGTCGGACGCTTTCAAAGCGTCCGACCCTTTTGTTCATTTTAAATTTTCTTTGGAGCATTCGGATAATCGCCACCAACAACGAAATATGCAAAGCCATAATTTTTAGCGGTAATGCTTCTCACTGAACCTTTTGGAAAAGTAAAAATATCGCCATCATTCAGCGTTGCGGTAATTCTTTCGCCATTGTGTGTACAAGTTATTTGGAATTTTCCACGATGCACTAACATCACTTCTACTTCATCACGGCTGTATTTTCCTGTTTTTCCTTTACTATCGCATTGTAAACCATAAACATTAAATTGGTCGCCATTGTGGTCACCTGGTTTGACTTGAAATTGATGTCCTTCGCTCTCCATCGGACCTAAAACATCAATCCAACGCAAGGTTTCGGGTGTTTTATTTGGAAAGCCTTTGTAAGTAGAGGCTTTGTATTTTCCAACTTGACCAACGTGCTTGAGCATTTGGTCAATGGTATATTCGTCAAAAGTTGTTAATTGTTCGGTCGTCAAAGCTGGCATCGGGTTCATACCTTCAGGAATAGTTTCTCCAATGGTTGTATCGACTAATTTTCCATTTTCTAATAAAATTAAACCATGTCCTGTTGCTTCTTCAATCACTCTTGGCAACCAAACTACACCACCTCCTGCGTCATCATGACCCAAAATCGAGAATATCATTCCGTATTCATCACCGACATTTTCAAAACCACGAAACATATTTGTTGGTAAAGAAATAATATCGCCAGGATGGCAAATGACTTCTGATTTTTCGTCATTATTCCAATAAAATCGCCATGCACTGCTATATACCATGAATACCTCTGCGGTAAAATGCGAATGAGGAGAATTTTTGATGCGAGGCGGTTGACCTGCTGCACCAATGCAAAAACCGTGTTTTTCAGAAAGATTGACCTTTTGGTGTGTACTTTCTGAAACGCCACCACCGATGATGCTATAGTTATCTTTTAAATGACTTCCTGGTGTTTTAGCATCAATAAATGCTGCTTTACACGGGATTAAGTCTTTATATCTAATTAGTCTTTTTTGTAAATCCATAATATTATCGGTCTAAGGATCGGACGCTTTCGAAGCGTCCGATCCTTTAATTATCCAATTTTTTCTCTCAACATTTCAAAAACATCAATTCCTAATTGTTCTAAAATATCTATCATATCAATCATCACCCAATTTTCAACGAGTTTACCATTTTCTCTTCTCCAAAAATCTAAAACTCGCATGGTGACTTTTTTGCCTGTTGCGGACAAACCGAGCCAATCATTGCCTAAGTGCGTTCCGTACATTAATGGAAAACCAAAATCAAAAGCATAATTTCCATCGCCTAATTGGCAAAATTGGTCTTCTTCCGTTTTGGCTAACATGCCACGAGTTGGGAAAGCCGTTAAAAATGGAACTTGATGATTGTCTTGAAAACCTTTCAAACCTCGTGTTGTACCAATACCTGATGGTCCATACCACATCATATTCTTTTCGTCCCAAAATCGATTTTGAGCCATTGATTGTAATGACTTTCCATCATATTCACCTAAACCATCTAACATTGCATTAATCAAATCCAATGTTTTTTGACCATCGGCTTTGTTCGTTTTATAGGTAACTATTCCGTCATCGGTCATTGGTTGTGGCGGAACGTGTTCTATGCCTCGATTTGGAAAGAAATTAAAACCTGCTTGACGCATCACGTCCAACATATCGAAGAAGTAATACGCTTTAGTTATTTTATCATTTTCAATTCTAAAAAGTGCGGTGTAACGTAACCAAGTTGGTTGATTAGTTGGTGGTATTCCATGCCATTCTTTTTTGAATGTTCCTACAAAATTACCAGTACAACTGACATAGTTTTTCCCGTCGTATTCACTACCAATCAGAATGTAAGGTTGATTTTCTAAATCGGGAAAGGATTCTAAAAGCGGCTGCCAAAAATCATTAGTATATCCTTTTACACCTTTTATCTCTTTGTAAGGTTTTGTAATGTTAAGCGAAACGTTTTCATCTAAATATTTATTTAAAACCTTATTTGTATTCGTCTTTGAATCATTGGTATTATTCATTTCTTCAAAAAATGATTGTACCATTTTTTTATGTTCTAAATGAATATCTTTTACTTCTTTTCGGACTGAACCATTTGTAGAAAAAACAGGAGGAACATCTGCATATATTTGGCATAGTGCATCAAAAGCATCAAAAACCATCCATTCTTCCGCTATTTTTCCATTTTTCACGATATAATGACTAATGATAGGAATATTGACAGGTTTACCACTCGCAGGGCTAAAAAAGCCATCACCATCTTGGATACCTGCAATTTTCCAACGTGCAGCTACTTCATAAGCATCTCCTTTTTTGTTGGAACTTACTCTTTCTAGTGTCACTTTTGCATTAGAAAATGAAGCCATTAAATGCTCTAAATATTCTTTTAGCTGTCTTGGTCCAATAATATATTGTTCACAAATAGCATTAATAGCTGCTAATCTATGATAGTAAAGTGGTAGATTATCATAGTTTTTAGTTTTCCAAATATCATAAAACATAGAAATTATCAAATCATTTGGATTGGATAAATTTAATGTTTTACCATCTGGTTTAATATCTAATATATTATTATCAATGGAAATAGTTTTATTTCGATAACGTTGGTCACGCTTTGCCATTTCGATTGGGTCAAAACCCAATTGTTGTACTAAATGTAAGTTATCTCGAACTAACCATTCCTCAAAAATTTTATTTTTAGAAACAAAACAATCTGCAATAGTTCTGAAAAATACTTTTTTACCTGTTGCAACACCATATTCTGTTGCTCCCAAATTAGTAGCAGTAGAACCAATGCGATGAGAAGAATAATACCGATTATCAGATTCTTCTGACCATATTACCGCCTCACCATTCATCTTTCTATCTGGAAAAGAAGAAAGCGTATTTACTGTTCCCAAAACTACACCTTGTATTCCATTCAATGTCCTTGCACCTGTATGAATAATTACATCATCTGTATAAGTTTCATAAATGACCCAAATAGCACGTTCTTCCCAAATCTCTTCCGTGATTTTTAGAATGTAATCTACAATGTTGACATATTTATTATTGAAACCAATCAGAGGTTGTTTCTCCCCATCAAGTATATATTCTTCTGTTTCTGTAAAAATCATTTGAATGATTGTTTTTTATTTCAATTCATTAAGCATCTGTTCTGCGTAGTTTTTTAACATAAAACTATCCGAACTTATCGCGATAAATCTGTACCCTTTTTCTATCATTACTTTCGCTGTTGTTGTGTTTGCACACCAAATACCTGGAACAATATTGTGTTTCTTACAGCTTTCTAAAATCGTATTGACTGCATCCTCAAAAATTGCAGGATTATTGCCATGCCCTGTTTTTCCAGTTAATGATAATTTCAAATCACCTGAACCAATAAAGATGGCATCCAAACTCGGCACAGAAAGAATTTCATCTATATTCTCGACTGCTTCTTTTGTTTCAATCATTGCAATAGTGACGATTTCATCATTTGCATGATCACCATAATCTGCTCCGCCATATATTCTTCCCCTTGTTGGTCCAAAACTTCGATACCCCAATGGTGGATAACGACAAGCCCCAACAAATTTTTCGCATTCTTCACGGTTATTAATCATCGGACAAATGATTCCATAAGCACCGCTATCCAGTAATTTCATCACGCTTCCTGGTTCATTCCAGTTGGCTCGTGCTAATGGAACTGCATCTGTTGAACTGATGACTTGCATCATTTGCATAGCGGTTTCGATGTTCATCAAACCATGTTGCATATCTACTGTCACCCCATCCCAACCTGCATTTGCCATGACTTCGGCTGACCATGTATTTGGGATATGTAACCATCCTGAAACAACTGTTTTGCCGTCTTTCCAGATTTGTTTTAATTTATTTTTTCGCATATTAATTTTGAATGATAAATTTATCTTGTAAGTTTCAACCTTAGACTTTTACAATAATTAGTGATTTAACTGAGGCAAAATAAAATTTTCTCGTTGCAGCAAATTAAGTAGCCGCTGTACAAGTCTAATGATCTTGTGTATCTATGACTTCCAACCACCAATCCCTAATAATTTCATTTACTTTTTGGGGTTGTTCTATTGTACTCAAATGACCACATTTTTCTATTACTCTAAGTGTGGCATTTGGGATTAGAGCTGCCATTTCTTGGTGCAAATCAGGTGTGCAGACTTTATCTTGTACACCTGTCATTATCAAGGTTGGACATTTTATATTTGGTAAATCTTTAGTACTATCAGGTCTTCCTAATTGAGCTTTAATTTGACGAAAGAAATTTTCTTTTCCTGTATTGAGCGCCATTTGTAGGACAGTATTTCGCATTTCAGGCATTGTTCTATGCTTAGGATACAGCATAGCATCTTTTAAAAAGTCAGTTGTGATTTCTCGAAATTCGCCTAAAACAGACATTCCTAAAAATCGTTGTTGCGTTGCTCGTGTCGTTTCTGACGGTTTTTTATAATTAGTATTTAACAAAATTAATTTCTTTATTCTTTCGGGAGCTTGCCGCCATATTTCAAAAGCAATAATACCACCATAGGATAATCCCATGATAGAAAATTGTCCAACAACACTATTAAGGATATTTTCTGCAACTTCTTGAAGATTGTCTGAACTATTATGATCGCCTATCCTACAATCTGCTAAATCTGCTAAATTAGCCATTTGGGATTTGAATAAAATACCATCGCAGAGTGTGCCAGGTATCATTATTAAAGGCTCTTTCATCATATGTTTTCATTTTACTTTTAAAAAAGTGATGAAAACAAAATAACCTACCCCAGTGTACTTAATTTTCATCACTAAAAAAGGAAGTTTTTTGAGCTATCTATTTTATAAAAATGAATAACCTTTCAAAAAACCCCTTTTACTTCACTAAATTATGAATCATCTTATTAATAGCATTTGGTATCAGAGCTATATACCTCAAACATGATCTTATTTCATATTTTTACAAACCATGTAGGCGCTATGTACTATTAAGTTTTATACATAAATGGTGCATAACACCTATATGGTTTGTAGAAATTTTAAAATATAAGCCTTGGCAGGTACATAGTACCGAAACCAAATGCTATTAATAAAACAATCCTAGTTTTGATACCAATGTTTTGCCGTGATATTATCACCACCGATATTTGTAACAGCAGAATTATAATTTGCTGAATTAATAGATTGTTCTAATGGTGGATAATAAACTCTTGTAGGGAAAACACCGTTAGTAACGGTAGTTGCCAAAGCTCCAATTGTTAAAGTTGGTAAACCTGTACGCTTGTACTCGCCCCAAGATTCAATCGTATTATTAAATAAAAATGCCATCCATTTTTGATCCATCAAACGAGTTTGTGTGCCATCCCAAGCTACTTCTGGCAATGCTAAAAACCCTGTTGGTACTGTAATCCCCCATTGATCAAAGTTAGCCGTGATACCAGCATTGTAATAATCTTCTGCTGCTGTTCCTGAAATCCAGCCGTTCAAAGTAGCTTCTGCTAAGATAAATTGAACTTCTGCGTGGCTGATAATCACATAATCCAATGCACCTGGATTTTCAACAAATCTTGTAGTTAACAATGATGTGTTGGCATCTCCATTACCATTCCATGATTGAGCAGCTTCACGAGTAATACCATTTGGCACACCTTCATGGTTTGGATAGTTTACACCATCTTCAGGCAATCTAAAGAAGAAATCTACACGAGGATCATCATAGGCTTCGTAAACATCTTGGATACGTTTAGACATTGACATTCCAGAAAATGTAGTGATTGCTTGATTAGAAAATGAAGAAATGTTAGGACTTACACCTGAAAAATCATAAAATCCAGCATCTGTATTGCTTGTGATAATTGGATAAGTAGCAGCATCACCAACGATAGTACTAATTTCAGAGGCAGCATTTATTTCACTCCTATTAGAAAGACGTAATAAGTAACGTAATCTAAGCGAATTAGCTAATTTTTGCCAGCGACTTACATCACCATTAAATAATACATCACCTCCTGCAACAAAACCAGAACTACCCGCTAATAATGTGTTTGCTTCTTTTAAATCAGCTAAAACCTTTGTGTAGATAGCTTGTTGATTGTCGTATGATGGATTTGTATTTTCCGTACCTAAACCTGCTTTTGAAGATGGTACATCAATCCAAAGTTCCGATAATTGAGCATTATAATAAGCTTTGAAAATCTTACCTGCTGCAACATAAGCATCTAGTCCTTCTGCTTCTGCTGCTGTAATCATATCATTGATATTTGACATTGCAGCATAAGTTGATCTCCAATAACTATCATAATATCCTTGACCATTTGCAAAATCATAACCATCGATTTGATTATCATTACGACGCACATAGTAGTGCATAATTTGGTCAGATAGCCAAGTTTGCAAAGTCATTTGCGGATTGATTGGCTCAAAGATTATGCTTGGCAACAATGTCGATGGATTATTCTCCGTCGGTGCATTGGTATTTGTGTTGATTTGCTCAAAGTCTTTTGTACAAGAACTTAGTACAAATAGAACCATTAAAGCAACATATATTTTTAAATATTTCATTGTCTTTTTTAATTGGTAAATTGTTAAGATTATTGAATTTTAATTATTCAAGAACAAACAATCATATAATTTTTAAAACTTAAATTCATAACTGTCTTGTTTGATTGTTTGATTGTTATTCAAACAATCAAACAATCACAAGAACTATTAAAATATTACTTTCAAGTTAGCACCAAATACTCTTGGACTTGGCAATTGACCAACTTCAAAACCTGGAACTAAAGTACCTCCATACATAGCTAATGCTTCTGGATCAAAGTGTCTAAGTCCTTCGCTCTTTGTTCTAATCCAAAGATTTCTACCGAACAATGCTAAGTTAATATTTTCAACTGGCAAGTTTGGCAACCATTCTTTAAGATTAACACCTAAAGAAACCTCTCTCAATTTTAAGAAAGACGCATCGTAAGTATTTGCTTCAATGTTAGCAACAGGGTAATAAGAACGATAGTAGTCTTGACCTGTTGTAGAAGTTGTATTAGTAGAATATGAACCATCAGGGTTTTGATTAACACCTTCTGGAACAAAGTTTTCTGTTCTGTATGGTAATGATTCTGTGATGATACCAGAACGATATAAATAAGAACCAGTATGAGTGTTCATGACACCTCCACTACGATAATCTAAGAATACTCTTAGGTCAATATTTTTGTAGCTAAATGTATTTGTAATTCCTGCTGTCCAATCTGGATTGTAGTTGCCTAATAATTGTACTGCTGAATTTAATCTTGGACGAGCTAAGTTTGTACCATTCACATCAACAATATCATAAACGATTTGACCATCAGGAGAACGCTCAAATCCACGTCCGTAAATATCTCCCATTCTACCACCTGGACGAGCCTCAACTGTACCACCAGCAGGGCCTTGCGCGATAATGAAACTTTCTACACCATCAGTCAATTCGATAACTTCACCTCTGTTACGAGCCCAAGCTACTGTAATACTCCAATCGAAATCTTTAGTATCAACTGGTTTTGCTCTTAAATACAATTCAACACCAGAGTTTTGTACTTTACCTGCATTAATCAAACGGCTAGATGCTCCAGATGCTTGACTAATAGGTGTTTGAAGAATTTGGTCAGTTGTTATGTTATTATAATAGTTAACTTCTAAACCAATTCTATTTTTCATGAAATTGATTTCAGCACCAACCTCTATTGCATTTGTTCTTTCTGGACGTAAGTCAGGATTAACCAACAACGATGGGTTAATAACTGAACTTGGTAAAGTACCGAACGCTAATACACGTTGTGTTAATAATGGGTCAGTATCGTTACCCGTAGCTGCCCAACTTGCTCTCAATTGTGCAAAACTGATCACTTCTGGTAATTCAACCATTTCAGAAATCAATGCACTTAAACCAACTGAAGGGTAAAAGAAAGAATTATTATCTGTTGGCAAAGTTGATGACCAGTCATTTCTACCTGTAATATCTAAAAAGACTTGATCTTTCATGTTTAATTGTGCCGTAGCGTAAAGACTGTTAATACGTTTAGCAGCATCATATTGAGCAAGATTTGGAACATCACCTGCATTACCTGTATTATAAATACCAGGTATACCTAGGTTACGAGTTTCAAAGAATTGATTACCAAAAGATTGATCAAGGCGATTAGCACCAGCAGTAATTTTGAAACTAAGATCATCAGAAATTTTATCTGAATAAGTTGCTAAGAAATCAATATTTGTTTCTTGATAAGCAATACTTTGTTCTCTATACATACCATTTGGAAAGTTTGGCTGTCCTGATGGTCTTTGAGATTTTCTTCTATCGTTATAAAAATCCGTACCAGCTCTTATGAAGAAAGATAACTTATCACTTACTTCGTAAGTAGCTTTTATGTTACCAAACATACGATTACGCTTAAATCCGTTTAAGTTTTCGTTTACAATCAAAAATGGATTTGTCCCCCAAGTTAAGAAGTAGTTTTGAGCAACCCCCTCTTGACCAGGCAACCAATAATCTGAATAATCATTGTAATCATAGTTATTCATACCCCAGTACATATTGTTGATGATACCTTCACCACCACCACCAATTACAGGTAAGTTATCAGAACCACTATTAACATAATTTGAAGAAACATCAATACGAAGTTTTTCTGTAACTTCTGCACCTAAACGAATAGAGATATTACGTCTTTTATATTCAGTATTTGGAACAATACCTGTTTTATTTAATGTTGCGATTGATACACGTCCCCATAGTTTATCATTTGCAAAAGAAATAGCTAAGTTATTATTATAACCAGTTCCAGTTTGGAAAAACCCTCTACGGTCAAGGCTTTTATTGAATGCCGTTGGGCTTGGTGTAATTCCTAATCCTGCTTCTCTACCTGTAGGTTGAGAAATTAAAGCCCCGTCTGTAGGAGCACCATAATTACCCCCCCAGTTAGCTCTAAAGACATTATCAAAACCACCACCATATTCAGTTTGTTCGTCCCAGAAATTTCCTAATTGTTCAGAAGAAATACCTGTATTAAATTCAATTCCAATTCCTTTTGTTTTAGCACCTGATTTTGTACGAATAACTAATGCTCCGTTTGCTGCACGAGTACCATATAAAGCAGCCGCTTTAGGGCCTTTTAGTACTGTTACATCTAAAATATCATCTGTATTAAAATCAGTTAAACCATTTCCATAATCTACAGGTAAGTTTGACCAACTATCTGCACTACCACCAATTCCATCTAGATTATTAGAAATAACAACCCCATCAACGATGATTAAAGGCTGATTCTTATTGATATTCAAAGATGCTTCACCTCTCAAGACAATACGAGAAGAAGAAACACCAGAACCATTTCCTGTTGAAATAGACAAACCAGGAATTTGTCCTGCTAATTGTTGAGAAACATCTCCAATACGGGAAACGTTAAAATCTTTTGCATCTAAGCGCTGAGTAGAATAAGATAAACTAGAACGTTTTTCTTCTACACCAAGTGCTGTTACTACGATTTCACCAACATCAATACCTTCATTTAATGCGATGATTAAATTATCAACACCTTCGATAGATATCGTTTGACTTGAATATCCAATATAACTTACCGTTATATTTTTAGCATCATTTGGTGCTTCAATAGAAAATTTCCCTTCTAAATCTGTTACCGTAGTTATATCTGTATTAGTTACTAAAACAGTTGCTCCGATAAGTTTCTCACCAGAACTAGCGTCGGAGACCTCGCCTGTAATAGTGCGTTGCGCAAAGGCGAATTGCGCTAAACACATTAAGGTTAAAAAAAATAGATATTTTAGATTCATAATAAAGTATTTGATTAAATAATCGATTAGAGATATTCTTAAAAGATGGTTTTTATAATTAATTATTAAAATAATCAGTTTTAATAAACTAATTTTTAATCTTTTTGCAAGTTAATAAAAAAAATTATTAAACAAATAATATTGTTTGCTTTTTTAATGAAATAAAATATTTGTATGATGGCTTACTAAAAAGTTAGTATTTATTAGGATTAAAAATATTTGAGGTCGAATACTCACTGGTATTCGACCTCAAATATTTGGCTTGTTTCAGAAAATAATACTTTATAAAAAATTGTTTTTTAGTATTATAGAATTATTTTAAAACACAAGTTTTATAGAATGCTTACTCTTAATTATATCGGTTCATTATATCTATTATAAAATTAATATTCAACCAAATCACAAGCTTTTAACAACATACAAGCACCTGCCTTTGACCCTAAATATCGCCCCAAATCGGATAGTTTGATTTTACAGCTCAACATAGCATCAACCAATGCTGTTTTCTTAATACCCATTTTTATACTATCAATGAAAAAATCTTCTACCATAACAAATTCACCACCGATTAATATTAAGTCAGGATTGAGCAAATTAATAAGGTTGCCTAGGGCTTGACCTAGTTTATCACCTTGTATTTGAAGTAAGTCAATTGCTAAAGCATCTCCTTTTAAAACAGCATCTAAAACATCATGATATTGATAATTGTCTTTGTTTTCTCTTTTTAAATAAATAGATTGTCTATTATTATTTAATGCATTTATCAAGTCATTTTGTAACGCTTCGCCAGAAACGACAGTGCCTAAACAATCCATTTTGCCACAAGTACAAAGGCGAGAATCTTCCACATCATTATTTAAAAATTGAGTATGTGCAAAATTGCCTGCAAAGCCTACACTACCCATAATCATCGTTTTATTGAGAATAATACTCAAACCCAAACTACGGCTAACTTTAATGACTAAAAC
Organism: uncultured Saprospiraceae bacterium; assembly: GCA_937125475.1. Lineage (GTDB taxonomy): Bacteria > Bacteroidota > Bacteroidia > Chitinophagales > Saprospiraceae > CAKZLL01. The sequence goes on from CAKZLL010000409.1 coordinate 25,285, forward strand.
ATTTCCAACCCCTTTTGCTTGACCTAATATTTGTTCAGCAATCCCTATAGAACGAGTATCATTATCTACTCTTACAGGTAGTTTTAGTTCTTGTTCGAGAAAGGTTTTGAAAGAAACAAAACGATTAAAAAAGCGACTATGTTCTCCTGTATGCCCATTTACGTCACCTCTCATACCAATACCAATACCAATAATTTTTTCATTCTTAATTCCAGATTGCTGTATTGCATTATGGATATAATCGCGGATATAATGTAAACATTCATCTGTGTCTTCTAGCCGAAATTCACGATTAAACTCTTTATAAACCGTTTCAAAATCAATTCTTACAATACTGACATGGATAAATTTTGATAATATTTCTACTCCAACAACATAAAAATTTTCTAAATTAATAGCATACAAAGTCGGTCGTCTACCATTATCCGTTGCTCTTTTACCTTCTTCAATAATACATTTACTATCGAACAATTCCTTGACCATTTTGGTAATCGTTGGAACGCTACTTTTTATATGTTTAGCTATCTCAGGAATAGAGCGCCCTGTTTTTGATTTTGATAAATAGCGAATAATATCTAATTGCTGGTTGAGTTGACGATTCCTTAAATTTCCATGTTGATATTTTGATAAAAACTTTAATTTGCCCATGCTAATATTTAAAAGTGAAAATATTTTATTTCTTTTTTTTATAAATTTGCTGTAAAATACTTAATTTTTTTAGTAACTCATATTTAGTTAGCGATTTTTTAAAAAATGATCGGTTAAAAAAGTTGTATTTTTATTTAAATTAAGGAACAAGGAAAGAAATAGGCTCCCATCTTGAAATAAAAACTGTAATAGTCAAAATAAGTCATTTATAAATAATGATTTATCATCATATTCACGAGTTCGAGAAATCTATAAAAAAGAATAAAGCTTATCACAATTTTCTTTATTTTATTGGTCAATCACACTGTAACAAAAGTTATT